>DASXLN010000215.1:0-3502 GCA_036496165.1 Gaiellaceae bacterium
AGGGCGTGGCGAGCTCGAAGCGGAGCGATCAGACTAGCTTTGCGGGTTTGGAGCGTCTAGCGGTGCGCGCTTGAGGTAACCCTCGACACCGTCGAGGTCCATATGCGGCTTGCCATCAACGACGATATGTCCCTTGAGACCGTCGACGAGCGAGAACCCGTAATCGGATTCGCGCAGTGACAGACCCTGATTCCTGGCGACCCGGCGCGCCTTGTTGACACGAAGCTTTTGGAAGCGCGCTTCGTTGGCGCCGCTCCATGTTTCCTCAGGTGGTCGCCGACTCTTCATGTTCGCAGTCTATTCGCAACCGGAAGCGAGTCCGCTGCCGACTGCGCCAGTGTTCGGGAATGTCGCCTGACCAGCGACGACGCGACCGTCGCCGTTAGCCTCTCTGCGAGGACCCCTTTGGACGAGGCAGAGTTCGATATTCGCGAGTCACGCTGGGCCGAGCCCGCTGAGCCTGCCGGGCCAGCCTCTACGTACCAGGTGGAGTTCTGGACGAAGCTGAACGACCCGCCGCCACCGCTTGCACCGATGTGGCAGGTGGAGACGACCCGACTCGTGGGTGCACGAGACGTTCGGGAAGTTCTCGGCTGGGCGGAGAAACGGGCTGAGAGCCGTGATGTGACGATTTACGTCGAGGTCAATCGGGGCCCGAACGCGGGGCGCGTCCGCCTCGTCGGCGTCGACCCGACGCATGGTGACGCCACGTTCGATCCGTAGGACGGCTAGCTGCGCGAGCGCCGTCTCGCCAGAGGGGTCAGGCGGCGACGCGGTCGCCGAGCAGAAGCTCGGCGATCTGAATCGCGTTCAGCGCGGCGCCCTTGTTCAGGTTGTCGCACGCGAGGAAGAGTGCGAGGCCGTTCCCGTCCGATGCGCGGTCCGGGCGGATGCGGCCGACGAGGACGTCGTCCGTCTGCGTGGAGGCGCGTGGCGTCGGGACGTCGACGACCTGCACCGACGGAGCGGCCGCGAGGATCGCCGTCGCCTGCTCAGGGGAGAGCGGCTCCTCCAGCTCGACCCAGATCGACTCGGCGTGGCCGACCGGCACGGGCACCCGCACCGTCGTTGCGCTCATCGGCAAGTCGGGCAGCTCGAGGATCTTTCTCGTCTCGGCGTGGATCTTCGCCTCCTCGTCGGTCTCGTCGCCCTCCCAGCTCCAGTCCATCGACAGGTCGTGCTCGGCCGGATCCTGGCGGAGCAGCTGCTCGAGCCGCTGCGCGCCCTTGCCCGAGACCGCCTGATAGGTGGAGATGCGCACGCGCCTCAAGCCTGCTGCCTCGTGCAGCGGGCCGAGGACGCACGTGAGCGGGATCGTGCAGCAGTTCGGGTTCGCGACGATGCCACCGTGCTCGTGCGCACGCGGGCCGTTCACCTCCGGCACGACGAGCGGCACGCTGGGCTCCAGCCGGTATGCGGACGACTTGTCGACTGCGACCGCGCCGCCGCGCACCGCATGCGGCACGAGCTCGAGAGACGCAGACGTTCCGACCGAGAAGAGCGCAAGGTCGACGTCGGCCGACGCGAGCGCGTCCGGCGTCGCCTCCTCGACGACGATGCCGCCGTCGAGCACCGTTCCAGCCGAACGGCTCGAAGCAAACGCGCGCACGTTCTCGTGGCCGCGCTCACGCAGGATCCGCATCGTGACCGCGCCGACAGCGCCGGTGGCGCCGATCACCGCGATGCGTGCGTCACGCACCGACGCGCTCCTCGGCGAACAGGCGGAACTTCTCGTGCACCGCGGCGACGGCCTTCTCGACGTCGGCCGAGCGGACGACACAGGACACGCGGATGGTGGACGTGGAGATGATCTCGATGTTCACTCCCGCGTCGGCGAGCGCCTCGAACATGTCGGCGGCGACGCCGGGATGGCTCTTCATGCCCGCGCCGATGAGCGAGACCTTGGCGACCTCGGCGTCGTATGCGATCCCGCGTGCGCCGATCTCGCCGCGCAGCCGTTCGAGGATCGGCTCGGCGGCCGGAAGATCCGTCTTCGGCAGCGTGAAGGAGATGTCGGTCGCGCCCTCGGAGGAAGTGTTCTGCACGATCATGTCGACGTTCACGCCGGCGTCCGCGAGCGCGCGAAAGACGTGCGCCGCGATCCCGGGGCGGTCGGGCACGCCGAGCACCGTGGCCTTCGCCTCGGACGTGTCGTGGGTGACACCGGACACGATTGCCTTCTCGAGCATGAGCTGGTCCTCCTCGCCGATCCAGGTACCCTCGGCGTCGCTGAATGCCGCGCGCACGTGGAGGGGAACACCGTACCTGCGCGCGATCTCGATCGACCGCGCCATCATCACGCGCGCGCCGGTCGCGGCCATCTCCAGCATCTCCTCGTAGGAGATCTTCGGCAGCTTCAGCGCGTCGGGGACGAGCCTCGGGTCGGCGGTGTAGACGCCTTCGACGTCGGTGAAGATCTCGCACGCGCCGCCCAGCGCCGCTGCGAGCGCGACCGCAGTCGCGTCCGAGCCGCCGCGGCCGAGCGTCGTCACCTCGTGCTCCGACGACACGCCCTGGAAGCCGGCCACGAGCACGATCTTCCCGTCGTCCATCGCCTCGTGGATTCGGGCCGCACGAACCTCGACGATCTTCGCCTTGCCATGCGAGGTGTCCGTGAGGATGCCCGCCTGCGAGCCGGTGAGCGAGATCGCCTCGTGCCCGAGGTCGTGGATCGCCATCGCGCAGAGCGCATTCGAGATGCGCTCGCCGACCGAGACGAGCATGTCGTACTCGCGCGGATGCGGGTGCGGCGACACCTCGTGCGCGAGGCGGATGAGGTCGTCGGTCGTGTCGCCCATGGCCGACAGGACTGCGACCACGCGATGTCCGGTTTCCCGCGCCTCGACGAGCCTCCGGGCGACATCCTTGATCTTCTGGGTGTCGCCGACGGAGGTGCCACCGAACTTCATCACCACGAGATCTCGGCCTCGTTGAGCCGCATCCGCGGCGAGCTGCGGGATCTCCTCGTGATGCGTGACAGTCACGAGGAAAAGTGTGCCTACATCTCGCGTCGGCCGGTCAATGCCCGGCCGAGCGTGACCTCGTCCGCGTACTCGAGGTCGCCGCCGACGGGGAGCCCGCTCGCGAGACGCGTGACGCGCACGCGGCCACGAAGCCGGTCGGCGAGATACGCCGCAGTCGCCTCGCCCGTCATGTTCGGGTTCGTCGCAAGCACGACCTCCTGGACGCCGTTCCGATCGATGCGGCGGATGAGCTCGTCGATGCGCAGATGCTCGGGCTCGACGCCGTCGATCGGCGAGAGCGAGCCGCCGAGCACGTGGTAGACGCCTCGGTACTCCGCCGTGCGCTCGAGCGAGAGCAGGTCGACCGGCTGCTCGACGACGCAGATGGTCGTGCGGTCGCGGCGCGCGTCGAGGCAGATCGCGCACACCTCCTCCTCGGTGAGGTTGCCGCACTCGTTGCAGAAGCGGACGCGCTCCTTCACGTCGCGGATCGCGTCGGCGAGCGCGTTCGCCTCGGTCTTCGACACCTGGAGGATGTG
>DASXLN010000216.1:0-7598 GCA_036496165.1 Gaiellaceae bacterium
CGAGCGGGCGGCTCCGCGTGCGGCGCCCGGCCCGGGCGGTGTCAAGAGTGCGTTGCACGATGCGCGCCTCCGCCTCGCAGCGCGCTCGCTCGCGGACACGACGCGCAGTCTCGTCGGCCGCGATCTGACGACGCTCACGACGTGGAGCGCCTACGAGCTGCGGCTCGTGCTCGACCTCGCGGAGCAGATGAAAGCGGCGCAGAAGAACGGGGTCGAGCACCGCCTCCTCCCCGGCCGCACGCTCGGCCTTCTCTTCGCCCGGCCGTCGACGCGCACGCGCGTGTCGTTCGCGGTCGCGATGGAGCAGCTCGGCGGATCGGTCGTCGCTCTCAACACATCCGAGCTGCAGCTCTCGCGCGGCGAGCCGCTCGAGGACACCGCGCGCATCCTCAGCGGCTACCTCGACGCGATCGCCGTCCGCTGGCCGTCGCAGGCCGACCTCGAGACGCTCGCCACCCATTCGTCCGCACCCGTCATCAACGCGCTCACCGACGACGAGCATCCGTGCCAGGCGCTCGCCGACGCGCTGACGATCCGCGAGCGCTTCGGCGATCTCGCCGGGGTCAAGGTCGCCTACGTCGGAGACGGCAACAACGTGTGCGCGTCGCTCCTCGTCGCATGCTCGGCGCTCGGCGCCGAGGTCGTGTGCGCGACGCCGCGCGGGTACGAGCCCGGGCCCGGCGCGATCGGGGCAGCGTGCGCGTTCGGCGGCGACGTGACACTGACGAGCGACCCGTACGCGGCCGTCGCGGGGGCCCAGGTGCTGTACACCGACGTGTGGACGAGCATGGGCGAGGAGGAGGAGCGCGAGCAGCGACTCCGCGACTTCTCCGGCTTCGGCATCGACGGCGAGCTGCTCGCAGCCGCCGACGACGACGCCGTCGTCCTCCACTGCCTGCCCGCCCACATCGGCGAGGAGATCACCGAGGACGTCCTCTACGGCGGCCAGTCGGCCGTCTGGCAGCAGGCGGAGAACCGGCTGCACGTGCAGAAGGCGCTCCTGGCGCTGCTCGTCCAGTAAGACTCCGGTTGTGACGACCGACGAGCTCGCCGACCTGCGGGACCGCATCGCCGCGCTCGACCGCGAGGTCCTCGACGCGCTCAACCGGCGCCTCGACCTCGTCCGGCAGGTTCGCGCACACAAGCAGGAGACCGGCGTGCCGATCATCGACGCGGCTCGCGAGGCGGAGCTGCTCGACGAATTGGCGCGATCGAACGCCGGCCCGCTCGGCGAAGCGGCCGTCCGCTCGCTCTTCGCCGCCGTCCTCGACGTCATGAAGCAGGAGTCGCAGGGGGGCGGAGCGGCGGCGCCGGCACGAACGCGGACGCCGGCCCCGGTGTCGCGGCTCGCCATCGTCGGCACCGGCCTGCTCGGCACCTCGGTCGCGCTCGCGGCGAAGCGTGCGGGCGTCGGAAGCGTCCGCGGCTGGGACGCCGACCCGGCGATGCTGCGAGAGGCAGCCGTCGAGCGCGCTTCCTCCCTCGCCGACGCGGTTCGCGGAGCCGAGCTCGTCGTCGTCTCCGTCCCGGTGGGGGCGGTCCTTGCGACGGTGCGCGACGCGCTCGCGGCCGCACCGGATGCAACGGTCACCGACGTCGGCTCGACGAAGCGCGTGCTCGCGGCGGTCGAGGATCCCCGCTTCGTCGCGGGGCACCCGCTCGCGGGCGGGGCGACCGGCGGGCCCGCCCGCGCGAGCGCGGACCTCTTCGACGGTGCGGTCTGGTTCCTCACCCCGTCCCCGGTCGCCGACACGGCGCGCGTGCAAACGGTGCAGCGGCTCGTCGAGGCGCTCGGTGCGCGCATCGTGCGGCTCGATCCCGTCGAGCACGACCGCCTGCTCGCGGTCACGAGCCACCTGCCGCACGCGCTCGCAAACCTGCTGATGCGCGCAGCGTCGCGCGCGGGCGAGGACGCCCTCGGCTACGCGGGCGCTTCCCTCCGCGAGATGACGCGCGTCGCCGGCGCTAATCCGTCCATCTGGGCGGACATCTTCGTCGACAACGGCGACCTCATTGCAGCCGCGCTCGCCGATCTCGGCAGCGAGCTCGCGGACGTCGAGCGTGCGCTGCGCAACGGCGAGCGCGATGCAATCGAGACCTGGATCGCCGACTCGGCGACGGCGCGCTCGCGCATGCTCGAGTACGCGTATCGCACCGAGGCGAAGATGCTCAACCGGATCCGCGTGCGGATTCCCGACAAGCCCGGCGTCCTCGCCCGCATCACGCAGTCGCTCGGCGCGGCCGGAATCAACATCGAGGACTTCGAGCTCCGGCACGTCTCGCCCGAGTACGGCGGCGTCCTCGTCATCCTCGTCGCCGGCGGCGACCAGGCCGAGCTCGCGCGGACGCTGTTGCGACGCGAGGGCTACACCGCCGCGTAGCGTCTGCTCCGGCGAGAGAACGCTCGCGCGGCCGACGCTACTCGCGCTTTGGTCGGCCTACGCCAGCCTGCTGCGCTCGGGTGAGTCGGCTTCCAGCGTCAAAGCGGGTCGGAGAGGGCGCGCGCTTCCTCCCCCTCCGACCGTAGAGCAACGGATCAGTTTGCTGCGATGACGGGACACTCGAACAGCTTGACGACGCCTCCGTCTGTCGCACCCCCCGACCCCGGATCGTTGAGAGCGGCTTGGACCTCGGCGGCGCTGTCGAGACTGCCACTGCCGTTGCTGTCGTGGGCTGCGAGCGTGTCGGCGTAGCTGGTGTTGAACACGATCGCGTGCACTTGCCAGCGTCCCCCGCGGAAGCCGGGGTCACCCGGCGCCGCGGTCGCCACGCTCGCCGACTGCGCCGTCCCGAAGTTGTACAGCGTCTCGAAGCTGGCTAGCGGCGCTTGCGTTGTGGAGAAGTCGGTCGGCGTACCGACCGTGCGGTACAACACGCCGTTGACGTAGATGCCTAGGTGCGGCGGTCCGTTCCCGGCACCTGCGGTCGCAGCCGCGGTGAGCATTGCGGCGGCACCAACGGAGAGCGCGAGCAGCATGCGTCGCATCGATCTTCCTCCTATCTCGATAGCTGACCGCGCCAGTCTCGCCACGACCCGCTTGCACACGGGTTACAAGACTCTGAACAGAGCCTTAACGCATCTCCGTCAGGAGCGGCCCCGGTAACCGTGCCACGAACCTCGCCGAGCCCATCCGCTCGCAAGACGACCTCGTCGCCGTCGGCGAGGAAGCGCGTGTTGCCGTACAGCTCGATGAGCGACCCCTCGCTTCCCGGCTCGGCGCCCGAGATCGTGCCCGTCGCCATCAGGTCGCCGGTGCGCACGGTGGCGCCGTTCGAGGTTGCGTGCGCGAGCATCTGCGGCATCGTCCAGTAGAGGGTGCGCGCGTTGCCGCGCGAGATCACCTCGCCGTTCAGCTCGATCGACAGACCGAGGTCGAGCGCCCAGTCGCGGCCGCCGGCGAGGTGGGGCAGCGGCGGCGGGTCCTGCTGCGGCCCTTGCAAGCGGCGCTCCTCGAGCACGGTGAGCGGCGTGACCCACGCCGAGATCGAGGTGAGGAACGACTTGCCGAGGAACGGGCCGAGGGGGACGTACTCGAATGCCTGGATGTCGCGCGCGCTCCAGTCGTTGACGAGCACGACGCCGAAGACGTGGTCGGCGAAGTCGTCTGTCGTGAGCGGTTGCGACGCCGGGACGCCGACGACGAACCCGAGCTCGAGCTCGACGTCGAGCCGCTGCGACGGGCCGAACTCGCCGGCGCGCAGCTGCCCGCACGGCCGCACGACGTCCGTGCCGCTCACGGCGACCGTGCCGGCGCGCCCGTGGTAGCCGACCGGCAGCCACCGCCAGTTCGGCAGGAGCGGCTCCTGGTCGGGCCGGAACATGCGCCCCAGGTTCGACGCGTGCTCGAGCGACGCGTAGAAGTCGACGTAGTCGGCGACCTCGAACGGGAGACGCAAGCGCGGGCTCTCGACACGTGGGCCGTCGTGCGACCGCGCGGCCGCGACGGCGTCGCGCCACGCTGCAGGCCCGGACGCCATGAGCGCATTCAGCGTCGGTTGCGCGAAGACGTCGCTGAGCCCGCGCAGGTCGACGATCTCGCCGTCCTCGTTCCACGCAAGCCCGCCGTCGACGAATGCGCCGAAGCCGCTCACAGGATTCCCAGCTCGTGCAGCTCGCCGACGGGCTCGAAAAACGAGCACGAGCCGATCGAGTGCAGGCGCGCAGCGCGTACGCGCGCACACCTCTCGGCGTCGGCTTCACGGCCATTCCAGCGGAAGCTGCGGGCGTCGAGCTCGAAGCTGCCGCGCGGCGCGCGCAGCGCCTCCTCCTCGTCGCCAAAGACGACCGCCGCGAGCAGGTTGAGGAAGCCGTGCTCACCCTGTTCCGTCGGGTACGCGTGATGCAGGCCGGCCGTCGCCTTGAAGAGCGTGCCGCGCCGGATGAACGCCGCGAGCTCCTCGACGGACGGGATGCGCGCGCCACCGCAGCGGATCTTGGAGACCCCCTCGACGAAGACGGTCCCTCCCTGCCGCTCCTCCCCGCCGCCGACGACTGCGAGCTCGCGACCCTCGACCTCGGTTCCCTCCGGCACGACGAAGCGGCCGAGGATCCAGGCGTCGGGACTTGCCTGCGCCCGCTCGTCCTCGGCCAGCGCCTCGGGCAGCGGCATGGCGGCCGGCGGGAACATCGGCGCGTGGTCGAAGAGGCGGGTCAAGAGCGCGCGCCGGGCGTCCACGAGCGGCAAAGCTACACTCCGCGCGGGTCGGGCTCCGCGCAGTGGGAGCATGTGAACCGCGTCAGATCCGGAAGGAAGCAGCGCTAAGCATTTCCTCCCAGGTGTGCGGGCAGCCCGGCCCGTAGAATCGTCGGATGGCTGCGCTCTACCGGAAATACCGCCGCCAGAGCTTCGACGAGGTGGTCGGGCAGGAGGCGGTCGTCCGGACGCTGACGAATGCGATCGCCGCCGGCCAGGTGCGGCAGGCGTATCTCTTCGCCGGCCCGCGCGGAACGGGCAAGACATCGCTCGCGCGCATCCTCGCGAAGTGCCTCAACTGCGCGCAGGGGCCGACTGCCACCCCCGACGGCACATGCCACGCGTGTCTTGCGATCGCCGCCGGCACGTCACTCGACGTCATCGAGATGGACGCGGCGTCGCAGCGCGGAATCGACGACATCCGCGACATTCGCGACCGCGTCGTGCTCCAGCCGGTCGAGGGCCAATACAAGGTCTACATCCTCGACGAGGCGCACCAGCTCACGGACGCCGCGTGGAACGCGCTGCTGAAGCTCATCGAGGAGCCTCCGCCCCACCTCGTGTTCGTGTTCTGCACCACGGACCTCTCGAAGGTGCTCTCGACCGTGCGGTCGCGCTGCCAGACGTTCGTGTTCCAGCGGCCGCGGCTCCAGGATCTGCTCAAGCGGCTGCGCATGATCGCGGACAAGGAGGGAATCCAGGTTCCCGACCAGGCGCTTGCGCTCGTCGCGCGCGCCGCGCGTGGCTCGTATCGCGACGCGGAGTCGACGCTCGACCAGCTCGCGGCGGCGACCGAGAACGACATCACCGTGCAGGCCGTGCTGCAGCTGCTCGGGACGGTCGAGGAAGAGGCGCTCTTCCGGCTGTGCGACCTCGTCGTCGACCGCGACACTGCAGGCGCGCTGACGTTCGTCGAGGAACTGTCGGAGCAGGGGCACGACATCGGCCGCCTCGTCACCGATCTCATCGAGCATCTGCGCCAGCTGCTGCTCGTCCAGCACATGGGCGAGGTGCCCGACTCGCTTCCCGTGACGGAGGAAACTCGGGAGCGGTTGCGCGCGCAGGCGAACCAGCTCGGCGAGCCGACGGTCATCCGGCTGCTCGACCTCCTCGCCGTCGCCGTCGACGACATGCGCCAGGGCGGAGACCCGCGGCTGCCGCTCGAGCTCGCGCTCGTGAAGGTGACGCGGCCCGCCGCCGATCTGTCGAGAGAGACTCTCGCTTTCCGATTGGAGCGCCTCGAGGGGCAGGCGGGCCGCGTCACTAGCGAAGTCGCTAGTCGGGAGCCCAAGCTCGAACCCGCCAAGCGCGCCGCCCCGCCGGCTCCCGACATCGAACTCGAGCAGTTGCAGGAGGCGTGGTCGCGGACGATCGTCCCGGCCGTCGCGGAGCGCTCGATCCCGATCTCGACAGTGCTCGGCGAGGCACGGCCCGCCGACCTCTCCGGCGACACGCTGACCGTCGAGTTCCCGGCGAGCGCGTCCTTCCACCGGCAGCTCGCGGAGGAGCCGAAGAACGCGACGATGCTCGCAGAGGCGCTCTACGAAGTGACGGGCCGGCGCCTCGCGCTCGCGTTCGCCGTCGGCGAGGGAAGCGTCGAGGGCGCCGTCGAGCTCGACGAGCCCGCCGGCGAGGAGCGCATCATCGAGCTGCTCAAGAGCGACCTCGACGCACGGGAGCGAGACACCGAATGAGTTTCGACATGAACAAGCTCATGCAGCAGGCGGCGCAGATGCAGGAGCAGATGCAGCGTATGCAGGAGGACGCGAAGAAGGAGACGGCAGAAGCGTCCGTCGGTGGCGGCATGGTCAAGGTGACCGCGAACGGCGCCGGGGAGGTCGTCTCGATCGAGATCGCGCGCGACGCGATCGACCCCGACGACCCCGAGGGGCTCGCCGACCTCGTCCTCGCCGGTGTGAACGAGGCGCTCCGGTCGGCGCGCTCGGCAGTCGAGGCGAAGGCGCAGCAGATGATCGGCGAGCTCGGGCTGGGTGACCTCGGCCTTCCCGGCCTCGGCGGGTAGCGCGGCTTGCGCGGCCGCTACGTCTTCTCCAACTGGGTGTGGATCGTCCTCGTGCTCGCCCTCATCGGGATCGTCGTGTGGGGATGGGCATTCGACTTCCGCTAGCGCCGCTAGCGTGAGCGCATGCTGAGCCCGTCGGTCGACAACCTCGTCGCGCAGCTGACCCGGCTCCCCGGGATCGGCAGCCGCACGGCGCAGCGGCTCGCGTTCCACATCCTCCAGGTGTCGAAGACCGAGGCGAACGCGCTCGCCGACGCGATCCGCGACGTGAAGGAGCGCGTCCGCTTCTGCAACGAGTGCGGCAACCTCACCGAGGAGGAGGTGTGCGCGATCTGCCTCGACGCGCGTCGCGACCGCACAACCATCTGCGTCGTCGAGCAGCCGGTCGACCTGCTCTCGCTCGAGCGCACGGCGGAGTACCGAGGCGTCTACCACGTACTCGGCGGCTCGCTCTCGCCGATCGACGGCGTTGAGCCGGAACATCTGCGCATCGACGAGCTCCTCCGCAGCGTCGACCGCAACGGCGTGCAAGAGGTCGTGCTCGCGACGAACCCGAACATGACGGGCGAGGCGACCGCCGCGTACCTCGCCGATCGGCTGCGCGGACGGGTGCGCGTGACGCGCCTCGCGAGCGGCCTGCCTGTCGGCGGCGATCTCGAGTACGCCGACGAGGTGACGCTCGGCCGCGCGCTGACCGGCCGCCGCGAGATGTAGGCACACTCTTCGGTGTGACCGTCACGCACCACGAAGAGATCCCGCAGCTCGCGCCGGATGCCTCGAAACGAGGCCGAAATCTCGTCGTCATGAAGTTCGGCGGGACCTCGGTCGGCGACACGCAGAAGATCAAGGACGTTGCCCGGAGGCTCGTCGCCGCGCGGGAA
>DASXLN010000217.1:0-2683 GCA_036496165.1 Gaiellaceae bacterium
AGCCGGGCCGGTCAGCGTCGCGCGCCCGTTCTCGAGTCGCACGCGCAGGTCGCCGCCGGGAAAGTGGACGAGCACCTCGCCGGCATCGTGCGTCGCCGCGGCGACTGCGACCGCGCTCGAGCCGGACGCGGTCGTCTCCCCCACGCCGCGCTCCCAGACGCGCGCCGTCACCTCGCCGGGGCCGTCGACGCGCACGACCTGCACGTTTGTGCGATCGGGGAAGCGTGGATGCGTCTCGAGCAGCGGGCCGATGAGCAGGATGTCGTCGGGATCGCCGGCGACGACCGCGTGTGGATTGCCGACGTCGACGACGGTGACGTCGAGCCCCGCGATGCGCTCGCGCGCGACGACCCGCGCCTCGCCGAGCTCGGACTCGAACTCCTCACCGGCGCGACGCACCTCGACCACGCGGGGCCCAACGTGCACGCGCGCGACGTCATGGCCGGTTCGCTCCATGAGCCAGGCGCCGGCGATGCGCGTCCCGTTCCCGGACATCTCCGCGTGAGATCCGTCCGGATTCACGATCGCAATAATCATGTCGTCCCCATCGACGGAGAGGACTTCGATCGCGCCGTCGCCGGCCATCTCGTATGCGCCTTCCGCGACGAGGTACTCATTCCCGTGTGCGTGCCAGAGCGACGATGTCATCGGCGATCTCTCCCAGAGGACGATTGGCGGCGACCATAGCGATGCCGGGGATTCGGCGCATCCACTTGCGCTGGTACGCCGCGTAACGGCGCGTTCGCACGAGAAGGGCCGCGATCGCCTCTTCCCGTGGGAGCGTCGACACCTCCTCGAGCCCGAGCGCCTGACGCGCCGTGAGCGAGATCGGCCCCGCGAGCGCGCGGCGCACCTCCTCCTCGACGCCCGCGTCGAACATCGCGCGCGTCCGCTCCTCGATCCTCTGCTCGAGCGCGTCCTTCGGGAGGTCGAGGCCGACGACGACGGTCGGATGTCGCGTCATGCCCGACCAGAGACGGTCCTCCGACGGCGCGAGCGACGCTCCCGCTTCGGCGAGCTCGAGCGCGCGGACGACGCGCCGCCGGTCGTTCGCATGCACGGCAGCGGCGGCCTCGGGATCGACGTCGGCCAGATGGGCGTGCGCCTCCTCCGCGCCCCGTTCGTCGTAGAACCGCTCCCACCGTTCACGCGCGCCTTCCCGCGGAGCCGGGGGCAGGGAGAGCTCGGCGAGCGCGGCGCGGAGGTAGAGCCCGGTCCCGCCGACGACGATCGGAGTCCGTCCCAATGCGAGGATCTCGTCCACGGCCGCGTGCGCGAGCGGCGCGTAGTCGCCGACCGATGCGTCCCGGTCGAGCGGCCAGATCCCCACCATCCGGGTCGCCTCGGTAGGCTGATTCGTCAGGATCGGCAGCCCGCGGTAGACCTGGAGCGCGTCGGCGGACACCACGTCCGCAGGAATCCGTTCAGCCACCGCCGAAGCAACCCTCGATTTGCCGCTCGCGGTTGGGCCGAAGATGCCGATAACCGTCACCGGAGGATTCTCTCCTGCGTTACCTGAGCATCGAGTCGAGAAGCGAAATCCACCGGACACGAACTGAATCTGCGGTCTTCCTCGTCGCGGCCTCGGCCCTGGCGCTCGCGACCTTGTTCGCGCTGAGCCAGGTTGCCGGCGTCGACCGCGTCTGGGATCGCCTGCAGCACGTCAACCCGATCTGGTTCCTCGTCGCCTTCGGCGCCGAGATCGTCGCGTACCTCGGGTACGTCGTCGGGTATCGCGAGGTCTCGCGCGTCGAAGAGGGACCGCAGATGAATCACGGCCGCGCCGCCGCTGCGGTCGCCGCCGGCTTCGGCCCGTTCGTGACCGGCGGAGGCTTCGCGCTCGACCTGCACGCGTTCAAGCAGACGGGCATCTCCGACCGCGAGGCGCGGGTCCGCGTTCTCGGGCTCGGCGCGCTCGAGTACGCGACGCTCGCGCCCGCCGCGTGCATCGCGTCGATCCAGCTGCTCGCCGCCGGGGCGCACACGCCGACGATGGGGCTGACGCTGCCGTGGGCGGTTGCCGTCCCTCTCGGCTTCGTCGCGGCGCTCTGGGCGATGGGCCATCGCCAGCGCTTCCGCGGCAAGGGTTATCTCAAGGACGCGCTCGCGCAGGCGCTCGAGTCGATCCACGTACTCAAGTGCCTGTTCGCCCGGAGGCACCTCGCCGGCCCCGCCGGCGCGACGATCTACTGGTTCGGCGAGATCGTCTGCCTGTGGGCCTGCCTGCACGCGTTCGCGCACGGCGCGCCGAACGTCGAGCTGCTGCTCATCGGATATGCCACGGGGTACGCGCTCACGCGGCGGACGCTCCCGCTCGGCGGCGCAGGCGCGGTCGAGGCGCTGCTGCCATTCGCGCTCTCGTGGACGGGCGTCCCGCTCGCGGCCGCGGTGCTCGCGGTGTTCACGTACCGCGTCTTCAACTTCTGGCTGCCGGTTCTGCCCGCCGTCGTCGGGCTCCGGTCGCTGCGCGCCCAGACGACCTAGGCAGCGACGACTGCGAGCTGCGCGCCGCCGAGCGTCGTCGACGTCGCACGGTCGATGCGCACCTCGACGAGATCGCCGGGCTCTGCATCGCCGGTGAAGTTCACCGTCGTGTTCCGCCGGGTGCGTCCGCTCAGGAGGGCGGCGTCGGTCCGGCTCGCTCCCTCGACGAGGACTTCCTCGACGTGCCCGACGCGTGCGG
>DASXLN010000218.1:0-23338 GCA_036496165.1 Gaiellaceae bacterium
GCGGCTCGAGGGCCCCGTCGTCGCCGACGTCGCCGATCACTTTCGGCTTCGGTGGCCGCGCGAGCTCCAGGCGCCGGCGCCGTCGGCGCCGCTCGACGGCCCCGACGTGCAACTCGCGCGCACGGTGCCGGAGCGCGTCTACTCCGGCCTGCCGAAGGGCGAGTTCACGATCCTCGAGAGCTATCTGCGCGCACTGAAGAGCGCCGAGCGGCTCATCTATCTCGAGAACCAGTTCCTCTGGTCGAGCGAGGTCGTGTCCCTTCTCGCCGCGAAGCTGCGCGAGCCGCCGCGCGACGACTTTCGGCTCGTGGTCCTGCTGCCTGCGCGTCCGAACACGGGCGGCGACGACACGCGCGGGCAGATCGGCGTGCTCGTCGACGCGGACAAGAAGAGCGGCGGCGAGACCTCGCGCTTTCTCGCGTGCACCCTCTACCAGCCCGGGCGTGGGGGCGGCCTCGTCTACGTCCACGCGAAGATCGGCATCGTCGACGACCGCTGGCTGACGATCGGGTCGGCGAACCTCAACGAGCACTCGCTCTTCAACGACAGCGAGGTGAACGTCGTGCTTCACGACGAGGAGCTCGCGCGCGCGACTCGCCTGCGCCTCTGGCGGGAGCACCTCGAGCGGGACGACGTCGACGGCGATCCGGCGACGGTGATCGACGAGCTCTGGCGGCCCACTGCCGAGGAGGAGCTCGAGCGCCGCAAGCGCGACGGGTACTCGGAGCGCCGCCTCGTGCTGCTGCCGCACGTGTCGCGGCGCGCCGAAGCGCTCCGGGGCCCGCTCAGCGGGCTTCTGGTCGACGGCTAGATCTGGAACAAGCCGTCGCGGATGATGGGGATCCGCTTGCCCTTGCCGTTCACGCCGGTCGCCTCGAAGTCGGGGCTGCCGATCATGACGTCGAGATGCACCGGCGACTGGTTGAGGTTGCGCGCGGGCTTCACCGTGCGCGTGCCGCCGAAGCCGGAGCCGAAGGCGATGTGCGCGGTCGCGTTCTCGTCGAGGAGCGTGTCGAAGTACGTCGTGCCGCTCTGCCCGATGCGCGACGTCGAGTCGACGAGCGCGACCTCGCCGAGGCGGCGCCCGTTCTTCTTCGGGTCGCTGTCGATGTAGCTCGCGACAAAGTCGCGGTCCTTCTGGTTGGACGCCTCGAGGCGCACGAGCCGGCCGCTGCGGAACTCGCCGCGGATCCCGTCGATCAGCCGTCCCTGAAACGAGAGCGGGAACGTGCACGCGAACGTCCCCTCCGTCGCGGCGGCGTCGGGGCTCGTGAAGCACTCCTCCGTCGGCATGTTCGCGGCGATGGTCGCGCCGTACTGCGTCTCCTCGAGGCCGCCGAGCCACGCCGTGCCGGGCACGAGGCCGAGATCGAGCGAGGTCCAGGGGCCGCGCAGCTCGAGTCGCCGGATGCCGAGTGCCGTCAGCTTCTTCGCGCGGCGCGCGAGCGTCTTGCCGTGCGCGATCCAGCCGGATGCGCCTGCACCGTCGTCGTCCGTCAGCCGCGAGAACCACAGGAGGTCCTGCGCGAGCTTCCGCTTCGCCTTTGCGAGCGCCATCTTCGGGTAGACCTGCGCCGCCCATGCGTCGGTCGGCCAGCCCGCGATCGTCCAGCGCACGCGCATGTCGAGGCTCGCGCGGCGGAATGCGCGCGTCTGCTGCCCGGCGCGCGCGTACTCCGTCTGGATGCGCTTCGGCGGGATGCCGTCGAGGAAGCCCGGATCGCTCTCACCGCTGATGTAGATCTCCGCCGCGTCCGGCTTCATCAGCTCGCGCAGCCGGAGCTTGTGCCACGGGGTGAGCACCCCGAGCGCCGCGTCCTTGCCGTGCGTGAGCCGTGCGCGCATGACGAGCGGGTCGGAATAGATGGTGTCGACCGCCTTCGCGCCGCCGCGGTACGCCGACGCCGCGACCGCGACCATGAGCTCGCGGTGCGCGGGCGCGCCACGGACGACGATCGTGTCGCCGCGTTTGAGCGCGACCGACTTCGTGATCGCGTCCGCGTACCGCTCGAGCTCCGCCGGCTCGAGGATGCGCCCGTTCTCCACGCTCAGGACGCTAACGCTTCTTCGACGGTCGTGCGCATGACGAAGTGCTTGTCGAGGCCCGAGACCTGGAGCGCGCGCTTCGTCTCCGCGGCCGACGCGGCGAGGACGAACGCCTGGCGGTCGTCCATCCGTGAGCGCGCCTCGACGAGCACGCCGAGCGCGGTCGAGTCGAGGAACTCGACGCCGGCGAGATCGACGACAAGACGGCCGGGCTGCTCGGCGCAGCACGCGAGCAGCGCCTCCCGGACCTGATGCGCGTTGTAGAGGTCGAGCTCGCCCACGAGGTGCACGACGACGACGCCGTCGCCGTTGCGATCGACGCCGGCGACGGGATCGACCCGGCCCCCCGGATTGCCCTCCACCGTGAGGATTCAACCACCAAGCGTGCTCGTATGCTGTTTCCATGGACGTCGCCGAGGTCGCGGCCCGGGCCGCGGGCGAGAACTTCCCCGTCGGCTCGGTTCTCTTCCCGCGCCGGCTGCGCCCGCACGTCCGCGCGCTCTACTGCTACGCCCGGCTCGTCGACGAGATCGGGGACGCCTACGAGGGCGACCGGCTGGCGGCGCTCGACGAGCTCGAGCGCGAGGTCGACCTCCTCTACGACGGGACGCCGACGTGGCCGGTGCTGCGGAACGTCCAGCCGACGGTGCGCGAGTTCGACCTGCCCCGCGAGCCGTTCGCGCGCCTGATCGAGGCGAACCGGATGGACCAGCGCGTCTCGAGCTACGAGACCTGGGACGACCTGAAGTGGTACTGCGTCCACTCGGCCGACCCGTGCGGGCGCCTCGTTCTCGGCGTGCTGCGCCGGCTGGACGACGACGAGCTCGTCGCCGCGAGCGACTCGGTCTGCACGGGGCTCCAGCTCGTCAACTTCCTCCAGGACGTGCCGCGCGACCTCGAGTTCGGCCGGATCTACCTCCCTGCGGAGGACCGGCGGCGCTTCGGCGAGCCCGCACTCGACCGACCGAGCAACGCGCTGACCGCGCTCCTCCGCTTCGAGGCGGAGCGCGCGGCGGAGCTGCTGGCGGCCGCGGAGGTCCTGCGGAGCCGCATCGGCGGAAGGCTCGGCCGGGCCGTCGCGCTCTTCGGCCGCGGCGGCCTCGCCGCGCTCGACTCGCTCGAGGCGGCGGGGTGGGATCTGTTCACGCAGCGGCCGCGCCCTTCGCGCGCACGCCTCGCGCGCGAGGCGGCGCTCGTTCTCGTGAGATGAGCACCGTCGAACAGGCCTACGCGGAGGTTCAGCGCCTCACGCGCGCGCGCGCGAAGAACTTCGCGTACGGGATCATGGTGCTGCCGCGTCCCAAGCGGCGCGCGATCGCGGCGATCTACGCGTTCGCGCGCGAGGTGGACGACATCGCCGACGGCGATGCGGCCGTCGAGGAGAAGCGCGCAGGGCTCGAGGCGCTCCGCGCAGGGCTCGACGAGCCGCGCGCGACTGCGATGGACGTCGCGCTCACCGACGCGCGCGCGCGGTTCGGCATTCCGCGCGATGCGCTGTCCGCGCTCGTCGACGGCGGCCTGCAGGATCTCGAGAAGACGCGGTACGCGAGCTTCGACGAGCTGCGCGCGTACTGCGAGAAGGTCGCGGGCGCCGTCGGTGTCGCCTGCGTCGCCGTGTACGGGAGCGACGACGTCGAGCGCGCTATGACGCTCGGCATCGCGTTGCAGTTGATCAACATCATGCGCGACGTCGACGAGGATCGAGGCCTCGGCCGCGTGTATCTGCCGCAGGACGAGCTCGACCGCTTTGGCGTCCACGAGCTCGCTGTCTCGCCGGAGTGGCGCGAGCTGATGGCCTTCCAGGCGGCGCGCGCGCGTGCGCATCTCGACGAGGGCCTGCGGCTGCTCGACTCGCTCGACCGGCGCAGCACGTTGTGCGTCGCGACGTTCGCCGGCCTCTATCGCGGGCAGCTCGATCGCATGGAGGCGAACGGCTTCGACGTCTTCTCCGCCGACTGCCGGCTGTCGACACCCGCGAAGCTCGCCGTCGTCGCGCGCGGCCTCGTGCGATGAAGGTCGCGGTCGTCGGCGGCGGGCTCGCGGGCCTCGCCGCCGCGCTCGACCTCGTCGACGCGGGCGCGGACGTGACGCTGCACGAGGCGCGGCCGACGCTCGGCGGCGCGGTGCAGACGCTGCCCGAGCGCGACGACGATCCGAAGCCGCCGCCCGACAACGGCCAGCACATCGCGCTCGGCTGCTTTACCGAGTACCTGCGGTTCCTCGACCGGATCGGCGAAGGACAGTCGGTGTTGCGCACGCGGCTGGCGCTCCCCGTCCTCGACGAGGACTCGCGGCGGGCGGACATCTCGCCGAGCCTGACGGCGCTTCTGCGCTACGGGCATCTCCCTCTGCGAGACAGGCTGCGGTTGCCGTTGACACTCACGCGACTGCGCGCCGCGCAGTCGCGACCAGAAGAGACGTTCGGACAGACGCTCAGGCGGCTCGGTGAAACCGACGCATCGATCGACCGCTTCTGGGACGTCTTCATCCGCCCCGCGCTCAATCTCAAGTCCGACGAAGTCGACACCCGCGCCGGGCTCTTCACCGTGCGCACGGCGCTGCTCGGCCCGCGTGCGAACTCGGATCTCGTGCTGCCGCTGCAGCCGCTCGGCTGGATGCACGGCGACGCGGCCGGCCGTGTGCTCGGTGACCGGGTGCGTCTCGACGCGCGCGTCGAGACGCTCGACGACCTCGATGCGGACGCGATCGTCGTCGCGACGCCGCCGGCGGAGTCGGCGCGGCTGCTCGGGGAGCCCGATCCCGGGCTCGAGAGCTCGCCGATCGTCTCGGTGCACCTCCTCTTCGACCGGCCGATCCTCAAGACGCCGATTGCCGCGCTGCTCTCGTCGGACGCACATTGGGTCTTCGACCGCGGCGCGCTCACTCGCCACCAGCCGCAGGCCGGTGGCCAGTACCTGACCGTCGTCTCGAGCGGCGTGCCCGAGCTGATGGACGTCCGTGGTCGTGGTCTTGTCGACCGCATCGCCGAGCAGCTCACCGAGCGGCTCGGCAGCGCCGAGCTCGTCTGGTCTCGGGTGAGTCGCGAGCCGAACGCAACGGTCGCGCTCCGCCCCGGCGTCGCGCGCCGCGGCGTCGAGACGTCGAGGCCGGGCGTCGTGCGGGCAGGGGCGTGGACCGACACCGGCTGGCCGGTGACGATGGAGAGCGCGGTGCGCAGCGGCCGCTTCGCAGCACGCCGCCTGCTCGATACGTTCTCCATGTGAGCGCGACCCAGCAGCTGACCGCCCTCGACGAAGCGATCGACCGCGGCACCCGCCGCCTGCTCGAGCTGCAGCGCCCCGACGGGGTCTGGGTCGGCGAGCTCGAGTCGAACGTGACCATGACGGCGCAGCACCTCTTCTGGAACCACGCGCTCGGCCTGCGCACGGCCGACATGGACCGGCGCATCGCGAACGAGCTGATGGCGCGCATGCGTGACGACGGCACGTGGTCGATCTGGTTCGAGGGGCCTGCCGACCTGTCGACGTCGATCGAGGCGTACGTCGCGCTGCGCATGTGCGGCGTCGATCCCGGCCCGAAGGCGCTCGCGTACGTGCAGCGCGAGGGCGGCATCCCGAAGGCGCGGCTCTTCACGAAGTGCTTCCTCGCGCTGCTCGGGCAGTGGCCGTGGCAGCGGATGGTGCCGATCCCGCCCGAGCTCGTCCTCTTTCCGCCGAGCGGGCCGTTCTCGATCTACGACTTCGCCTGCTGGGCACGGCAGACGTTCGTCGCGCTCTCGCTCGCGCAGTCGCTGCGTCCGGTGTATCCGATCGACGTCGACCTCCGTGCGATCGGTGCCATTCCCGGGCGCACGCGGCGACCGTTGAGACGCGACCCGCTCCGCCGCGCGGCGCAGGCACGCGCGGAAGAATGGATCCGCGTCCGGCAGGAGGTGGACGGATCGTGGGGCGGCATCCAACCGCCGTGGGTCTGGGGGATCATCGCGCTGCACGCACTCGGCCACGGCTTCGAGGACGACACGCTGCGCCGCGCCGTCGAGGGCTGGCAGGGATTCATGGTCGAGGACGGCGACCGCCTGCGGCCGGAGGCGTGCCAGTCGCCGGTGTGGGACACGGCGCTCGCCGTGCTAGCCCTCCGCGCATGCGGTGTTCCCGCCGACCATCCGCAGCTCGTTCGCGCCGGCGACTACCTCCTGCGCGAACAGATCACCCTCAAGGGCGACTGGGCGATTCGCGTCCCCGATCTCGAGCCGGGCGGCTGGGCGTTCGAGTACGAGAACGACCTCTACCCGGACATCGACGACGTCGCCGTCGTCGCGCTCGCCCTGCGCGAGCTCGGGATCGGCGACGCCTCCGTACGCCGTGGTCTCAACTGGGTCGCCGGGATGCAGTCGAAGCGCGGCGGCTGGGGCGCGTTCGACGTCGACAACAGCGCGATGTGGTTGTACAAGATCCCGTTCTGCGACTTCGGCAAGGTGACGGACGAGCCGAGCGCGGACGTCGCCGCGCACGTCCTCGAGGCGCTCGCGCCCGAGGGCTATGCGTCATCGGTCGAGCGCGGCCTGCGCTGGCTGCTCGCCGAGCAGGAGCCTGACGGCTCGTGGTTCGGCCGCTGGGGCGTCAACCACATCTACGGCACGGGCGCTGCGTTGCCGGCGCTCGAGGCCTGCGGCGTTCCCCACGACCATCCCGCCATGCGCCGGGCGGTGGCGTGGCTCGATTCCGTTCAGCAGGAGCACGGCGGTTTCGGCGAGGACATTCGCTCCTATGCGGATCCGGCCTGGCGCGGCCGCGCGCCGTTCGCGACGCCGTCTCAGACGGCGTGGGCGCTCATGGGCTACGTGGCCGCAGGAAACGCTGAGGATCAAGGAGCGCGAAGGGCGGCAGATTATCTTTGCGCTGTCCAACGTCCCGACGGGGACTGGGACGAGGAGCACTTCACCGGCACCGGCTTTCCGCTCGACTTCATGATTCGCTATCACCTGTACCGCATCAACTTCCCGCTGCTCGCGCTGGGTCGACTGAGAGAGAGGCTTTCCGCATGAAGTTCCCGCTGCAGTCCACGGTTTCGATCGGCAAGTACGTCGCTGTGCAGCAGCGCAAGGGAGAGCGCTATCCGCTCGTGCTCATGCTCGAGCCGACCCTCGCGTGCAACATCGCCTGCATCGGCTGCGGGAAGATCCGCGAGTACGAGTCGAACCGTGCGCGGCTGTCGGTCGAGGAGTGCCTCGACTCCGGTCTCCAGTGCCCCGCGCCGGTCGTGTCGATCTGCGGCGGCGAGCCGCTCGTCTTCAAGGGCATCGAAGAGGTCGCGGCCGGGATGATCGAGATGGGCAAGACGGTCGAGCTGTGCACGAACGCGCTCCGTCTCGAGCAGTGCCTCGACTGGTTCGAGCCGTCGGCGCGGATGACGTTCGTCGTGCACCTCGACGGCATGCGCGAGATCCACGACTACGTCTGCGACTACCCGGGCCTGTGGGACATCGCGGTCGACGCGATCAAGACCGCCCGCGCGCGCGGCTTCCGCGTGACGACGAACACGACGATCTTCAAGGAGACCGAGGTCGAGGACGTCATCGAGATGATGCGCTACCTCACCGACGAGGTCGGCATCGACGGGATGCTCGTCGCGCCCGGCTACCAGTACTCGCAGATCGACCCGAACCTGACGATGACGCGCAGCGAGCACGAGGAGAAGTTCCGCGCGATCCGCACGGCGGTGCGCAAGCACGGCTACCGGTGGATCGCGACGCCGATCTACCAGGACTTCCTCACCGGCCAGCGCAAGCTCTCGTGTGCCCCGTGGGGATCGATCACGCGCAATCCGTACGGCTGGAAGGGCCCGTGCTACCTCCTCACCGACGGCATCTTCCCGACGTACGAGGCGCTGCTCGATGGGATGGACTGGGACGCATACGGTCCCGGCAACGACCCGCGCTGCGAGCACTGTGGAATCCACTCCGGCTTCGAGCCCTCCGCCGCCTTCGAGTCGTCGAAGAGCCTGAAGGAGACCGTACGGAGCATGGCGTGGACGCTGACGGGTTGACCTTCACGGTCGCGACGACGGCGGAGGAGCGCGTCGCGCGCCGGCTCGGACTGCGCGCGGTCCGCATTGGCGTGCGCGGCGCGGCCGGCCTGCCGGAGGGACGGCTCGTCTCGTTCGGCGTCGCGGGCGCGCTCGGCGACGACCTGCGAGTCGGCGACGTGCTCGACGCGACCCGCGTCGTCGACACGACCGGCGCGACGCTGTGGGAAGGGAACGGCCTCGGCGTGCGCGGCGCCCGCCCCGGAACGGTCCTCGCCTCCGACGTGCTCGTGCACGACCCTGCCGAGCGGCGGCGTCTGCGCGAGTCGAGCGGCGCCGACGCGGTCGACATGGAAAGCGGCGTGCTCGCGCGCAGCGGCCGGCTCGCCGGCGTCGTGCGCGCGATCTCCGACGGCCTCGGCAGCGACGTCGAGGGCGTCGACGCGACGGTGCACCCCGACGGCCGCACGAACGTTGCCGGCCTCGCGCTCTGGATCGCGCGGAAGCGCGGCGACGCGTTCCGGTCGATGCGCGACGCAGTCTTCGCACTGCGCGCACTCGAGAAGGCGATCGCAGCATGAAGGTCCTTCTCGCCGCACCGCGCTCGTTCTGCGCCGGCGTCGATCGCGCGATCGAGATCGTCGAGCGCCTGCTCGAGCAGCACGGGCCGCCGGTCTACGTGCGCCACCAGATCGTGCACAACGAGCACGTCGTCCGCCGCCTCGAGGGGCTCGGCGCCGTCTTCGTCGAGGACGAGTCGGAGATCCCCGCCGGCGAGATCTGCGTCCTCTCCGCCCACGGCGTCGCGCCGTCGGTGAAGGAGAACGCCGAGGCGCGGGGGCTCAAGGTCGTCGATGCGACGTGCCCGCTCGTGAACAAGGTGCACGCCGAGGCGCGGACGTACGCCGACAGCGGCCATCTCGTCGCGCTCGTCGGCCACGCGAACCACGTCGAGGTGATCGGCACGCTCGGCGAGCGGCCCGAGGCGACCGTCGTCGTCGAGACGCCGGAGCAGGCGCGCGCGCTTCCGACCGACAGGCCGGTCGCCGTCATCACACAGACGACGCTCTCGCTCGATGACGTCGCGCCCATCGTCGACGCGCTTGCCGACCACGTCGGCGGCGCCCTGCGGCGGCCGCACGCGGACGACATCTGTTACGCGACGCAGAACCGGCAGGATGCCGTGAAGGAGATGGTCGCTCTCGGCGCGACGCTCATCCTCGTCATCGGCTCGGAGAACAGCTCGAACGCGCAGCGGCTCGTCGAGGTGGCGCGGGCAGCCGGCGCGGACGCGAAGCTCGTCGACGGCGAGAGCGAGCTCGACCCGCAGCTGCTCGAGGGGCACACGACCATCGGCCTCACCGCCGGCGCCTCGACGCCCGAGGAGCTCGTGCGTGCGACCGCCGACCGCCTGGCGGCGTCCGGCTACGACACGCTCGAGGAGATCACCGTTGCCCGGGAGGACGTCCACTTCCGGCTGCCGAGGGAGGTGGCGCGCGCATGACATCGATTTGGCCTACGGCCTCTGGTTACGGAGGAGACCGGTGACGAGCATCGAGGTTCCGTACAGCATTGCGGCGGCGCTGCCGACGCTGTCGGTGATGGACATCACGAACGACGTGTCGCAGTCGGTGGCGCGCTCGGACCGCAGTGACGGCATCGCCTACGTCCATCCGCTGCACGCGCTCTCGATCGTCCGGGTGCAGGAGCGGGAGACGGGCTTCTTCGAGGACCTCGAGGTCCTGCTCGAACGGGTCGTCCCGAGCGGGCTGCGCAACCGGGAGCGGATGGTCGCCTCGCTTCTCTCGCCGCGCAGCGAGCAGGTGCCGTTCACGGCTGGGACCCTCTGCCTCGGCCGGTTCCAGCGGATCATGCTCTTCTCGCTCGATGCGGAGCATCGCAGCGACTGGTCATTGACCCTGCTCGGCTAGTCCCGTAGAAGTAGCCGGTGCCCCCCGGCCACGAAGAAGCGTGGTCCGATGCGCTCGCGCAGGAACACCTGCACCAGCGCGAGCTCCTGGCGACGCTCCGGGACGAGCTCGGCGCATTCGCACGCGAGTGCGCCGCGGCACTGACGGCTCTCGACGCCTACGTCGGGCTCGCCGGCGTCACCGACGTGCTCACCGCGGCGCAGGCCAGCATGGGGCACGCGAAGCTCGCGCTCGAGGTCGGGCGCCGGCTCCGGGGCGGCGACGATCCCGAGCTCGTCGATCTCTACGAGACGGTCGCGGACGGCAAGGACGTCCCGCCGGCGCTCGTCCGCCACGCGAGCGACCTGCTCGCGGCGGGGCCGAGGCGATCGGACCGCGAGCTCCTGCGGGCCGTCGTCACCGCCTCGGGAGCGAGCGCGCAGATCGAGCAGCTCGTCGGCCCGGCCCCGTGGGCTGCGATCGCCGCGCTGAAGCCGCTCGCGAAGTGGGTGCGCGCCGACGACCGGGGCGAGCTCCTGAAGTCCGCTCCGGCCGACCTCGCCCAGGTCCTCTCCTCGACCGCCGCGCTCGGCGCGGGCGTCGACACCGCTGCCGCCGGCGACGCGGCGGCGCTGACGCAGTCACTGCGGGATGCGGTCGAGCACGTCGAGGGCGCAGCGCGGTCGGTGCGGGAGGGAAAGCTCGACGCCGTTCTCCGCGAGGCCCGCGTGAAGCTCGAGGCCGACCTGGACACGTTGCGCTCGATCCACCAGGGCGCGGACGAGGCGACGCCGGAGTGGCATGCGGCCAGGGAGGCCGAGCATGCCGAGCTCACCGAAGAGGTGCGGGTGAAGCTCGCGACGATCGAGCGCATCCGCGGCGTCCTCTTCCGGATCCTCCCGAATCTCCAGGCGATCACGCGTGCGCTCGGCGTGGTGCAGCGGCTCCAGACTCTCGAGGGCCGGCTCGACCCCGCGCCTGCGGCAGCGGTCGCGGCGGCGCAGTCATCGCTCGTGCTCGATCTCTCGGCCATTCTCGACGCGCTCTTCGCAGACGGCGCGCACGCACCGCCGGTGCGGCGGATCTCGAAGCGCACGCGCTGGATCGCTCTCGCCGCAGCCGCCGTCATCGGGGTGATCGTCGGAGTTGCGCTCGCGGGCGGCAGCAAGACCGCGCCGAAGCCCGTCGTCACCGAGGCGGCGACGCCCGTCGTCGCACCGCCGACGACCACCGCGCCCGTAATCGGGGCGCGGCCGAGCCTCCTGCCGGTGAAGGCGGTGTTCGACCCGAACCAGCGGGCGACGTTCTACACCGTGGGGGTGGAGCAGGGCGGCGAGCCCGTCGTCACGTACCGATGGACGCTGACGACGCCGCCGGGCAACCCGACCTGCAACAAGTTCGCCCCCCTCCCCGGGAAGCCGAACGAGGCGGTGTGGCACCACGCCGACACGGACGGGTGCACCCACAACGGGATCCAGCACGACGGGACGGTGCACGTGGCCGTCCTGACGGCCCACTGGTCGTGTACGGAGTCGTTCTTCGGGACGCTGACGCGCACGGGGGCGCCGAACGAGCGGTGCACAAGGGTCTAGCGAACAGGCACACTTTGGTCATGCACCGGCAGCGGTGGCTCGCACGGTTCGCCCTCGCGCTGCTCGCGCTCGTCGCAGAGCTCCTCGGGCGCAGCTTGGCGCACCGAATGGACGTCGGCCGGCACGTCGGGCCCGTCAGCTACCGACACGCCGGGTACTACCCGTTCCTCCTCGCGGCGGTGAAGGTCGGCGTCGCTCTCATGCTCGCGCGCGTGGTGTGGCGCTTTGCGAAGGCGCGCCGGCTCGCGTCGATGCTCGGCCGGCCGCGCATGCGCGTCGAGCTCTCCGTGCGGCTCTGGCTCGTGTCGTTCCTCGTCACGTCGGCGATCTATCTCGTCCAGACGGACGCCGAGCGCGCCGGGACGCCCCTGCTCGCACCGTGGCTGCACACGTCCGCGCTCCCGATCTTCGCAGTGCTGTCGGTACTCGTCGCGGTCCTCCACCGAACTGTCGAGCTCTGGCTGCGCGACTACGAGCAGCTCGCCGCCCACGCCGCAGCATGCATGCGCAGGATCGCGCCGGGCCGCGTCGCTCCGATCGACCTCCACCTGGCCGTCGCACCGCGGCGGCTCTTCGGCCTCGCGTTCGAGTCGCGGCCGCCTCCTGTTTCCGCCTGACCGGCGGAACTGCACGACAGGAGGAGGTACTCGATGAGCGCGGACATCGCGCACGAGCTGCACGGCAAGCAGAAGGAACGGGTCGCAACGCGCTCGCTGCGCGTCAGGCTCGTGCTCGGCATTGGGCCGGCGACGGCGGTCGCGGGTATTGCGTGGGCGCTCGTGCAGCCGTGGCGGCTGACGCTGCTCCACCCGCTCGGGCAGGGCTTCTGGTGGCTCTTCGCGGAGCCGCCGCTCTACGTCGTCCTCGTCGGCGTCCTGTTCCGCTTCGTCCTCGCGCCCGGCGTCGTCGAGGACCTGGAGGACGCGGAGTGATCGTCGCGGGCATCGAGCCGAGAGCGGAGATGGTGCACTGGATGTTCGCCACCGGCGTCCTCGTCCTCGGCCTGCTCTTCATCGCGGAGGCGATCGTCGGGCCGGAGGTGTGGAGGCGGCGTCCGTGGCGGCGCTACCTGTGGCCGGGGACCGTGTTCCTCCTCGGCGTGCTCATGTGGCCGGTCATGGCGCTGTACACGAACTCGATGATTCACATGGTCGCGCACGGCTCGTGGGCGCAGATGCTCATGATCAGCGGCGCCGCCGAGCTGGGAGTCGCGAAGGGCAAGTTGCACTCGCAGTACTGGCGGCTGACGACGGCCGCTGCGATGGTCGTCTCCGGCACGGCGTTCCTCGTGCACGAGCAGAACGCCTGGTTCTTCGCGCGCGCGGCGTTCCTCCACCACGCGCTCGGGTGGACGCTCGTCGTCGCCGCGGTGTTCCCGCTCGTGCAGGCGTTCCGCCCGCGCTCCGTCGTCGCTTCCACCGGGTTCGCGATGACGTTCCTCGTCATCGCGTTCTTCCTGTACTGCGACCGGGACGCCGCGCCGGTGCTCGGCCACTTCTCCCAGTTCGCAGGAGTCCCGCACCGGTGAGGCGCGCGCTTCCGGTCGTCGTGCTCGTCGCGCTCGCGCTTCCGGCGTCCGCGTTCGCGCACGCGTCGCTCGAGAAGGAGGTGCCGAGCTTCAAGCAGCGCGTGACGGCGTCGCCACACTCCGTCGTCCTCCAGTTCGACCAGACGGTCGACGCGCTGCCGAACGCGATCGAAGTGCTGACGCCGAGGGGCGACAACGTTGCCGGCGTGCCGCAGGCCGTACCGGGGAAGCGCGAGCTCGTCGCCTCGCTGCCGCGGCTGCCGAAGGGCCCGTACACGGTTCGCTGGCAGGCGCTCTCGAACGACGGGCACATCGTCTCCGGGGTCTACACGTTCGGCGTCGGCGTGCCCGCACCGAGCGTGACGGACGCGGTCGGCGCGCAGGGGCCGACGCGCAGCGAGGACCTCGTCCGCTGGCTCTACTTCGTCGGCCTCGCGCTCGCGATCGGGGGCATCGGCTTCCGGCTGCTCATCGCGCGCGGCCCGCTGCCGCCACGCGCGCAGCGACGGTTCTTCTGGGTCACCGGAGCCGGCATCGTCGTCGTGCTCGAATCCGGGATCGCCGGGTTCCTGCTGCGCGGCGAGGACTTCCTCCAGCTGCCGTTCTCGCGCTTCCTCTACGGCGACCTGTCGCCGCTCACGAGCGGCACGCGCTTCGGCCAGGCGTTCGTGATCATGGAGCTCGGGTTCGCGCTCGTCTCCGCCCTCATCTACCTCGCGTGGCTGACCGATCGCGAGGCGTTCCTCTGGGCGGCGTTCGCGCTCGGCCTCTTCTTCGTCTCCGGACTGTCGCTCTCCGGCCATTCCGCCGCCGACGCCGGGCACTCGTGGCTGTCGGAGCTGGCCGACTGGGTGCACGTGTGCGCGGCGACGCTCTGGGTGGGCGGGCTCGTGCAGCTCGCCGTCGTCGTCTGGCCGGCGTGGCCCGAGTCGCGCGCGACGGCGTTCCGCCGCTTCTCGCGGCTCGCCACCGTGCTCGTCGCCGTGCTGCTCGGTGCAGGGACGTACCTCAGCATCCTCCGTCTCCCGCACGTGCACGACCTCTGGACGACGGGCTACGGGCACGTGCTGCTCGTGAAGCTCGGGCTCGTGGCGCTCGCGCTCTCGTGGGGCGCGGCGCACCACTTCCTTGCGGTGCCGCGCATCGAGCGCGCCGGCGTGGCGGGAACGCTCGCACGCACGCTCATCGGCGAGAGCGCCGTGGCGATGGCCGTCCTCCTCGCGGCGGCGATCCTCACCGACTCGAAGCCGCCGCCGCAGCCTCCTGCGCCGGCACCCATTGCGGCGGTGACGGCACGGCACTGACGCGCGCGGAGTTTCTCGCGCGCAGCGCCGCTGTCGCGCTCGGGCTCTCTGCGCCTCCGCGCTACGTCTCGCGGCCGGATCTCGACCCACCGTCGCTGCGGATCCTCCAGCGCGCCGGCGAGGTTGCGCCCGGCTACCTCTTCCTCGCGCCGTCGTCGGGGCCGGGGCAGCACGGCCCGCTCATCGCCGACGATGCGCTCGAACCGGTATGGATCCATCCGACCGGTTTGCCGGCGATGAACTTCCGCGCGCAAGCGCTGCACGGCCAGCCCGTGCTGACGTGGTGGCAGGCGCTGCCCGGGGGCGGTCTCGGCCGCGGCGAGCACGTGGTCGCCGACGCGTCGTATCGCGAGGTCGCACGCTTTCCCGCCGGGCACGGGCGCCGGTCGGACCTGCACGAGCTGCTGCTCACCGAGCGTGGCACCGCGCTCGTGACGAGCTTCGATATCAGGCATCGCGGCGCACAAGGCCTGACGATGGGAGGCGTCGTGCAGGAGCTCGAGGTCCCGAGCGCACGCGTCCTCTTCGAGTGGCGCAGCCTCGATCACGTCGGCGTGGACGAGTCGTACGCGCCGGTCGGCTATCCCTGGGATTACTTCCACGTCAATGCGGTCGACGTCGACGCCGACGGCAACCTCCTCGTCTCGGCGCGCAACACCTGGGCGGTGTACAAGGTGAGCCGCCGCACGGGCGCCGTCATGTGGCGGCTCGGCGGCAAGCGCAGCGACTTCTCGCTCGCGAAGGGCGCACGCTTCGCGTGGCAGCACGACGCGCGCAGCCACCAGGGCGGGAACGCGATCTCGCTCTTCGACAACGGCGTGTCGGAGTCGCGCGGCCTCGTCCTCGAGCTGCGCGGACGCCGCGCATCGGTGCAGCGCGAGTACCGGCACGCGCCGCCGCTGCATGCGCACAAGCTCGGCAGCGTCCAGCTCCTCGGAAACGGCGACGTCCTCGTCGGGTGGGGCACGGACCCGCACGTCACCGAGTACGCGCAGAACGGCGCGGTGAAGCTCGATGCGACGCTGCCGCA
The DNA here is from genome assembly GCA_036496165.1 of Gaiellaceae bacterium. GTDB lineage: Bacteria > Actinomycetota > Thermoleophilia > Gaiellales > Gaiellaceae > Palsa-739. Next base: position 15,396 of record DASXLN010000218.1, read on the forward strand.
CGGCGGCGAGAGCTACCGGACGCTGCGCTTCCCGTGGCAGGGGCGGCCGCGCGACGCGCCGGTCGCGGCCGTGCGCGGCTCGACCGTGTACGCCAGCTGGAACGGCGCCACCGAGGTGGCGGCGTGGCGCGTCGAGCCGGGAGGGCCGGCCGTCCGCCGCACCGGCTTCGAGACTGCCCTACCGCTCCGGCCCGGGCACGTCGTGGCGCTCGACGCGCGCGGGCGCGCCCTGGGCAGTTACCGTCTCCCGTGATGCTCGTGCTCACCCGTGCGGAGGTGGAGGAGCTCCTCGATCTCGACGCGCTCATCGAGGCGCTCGCGAGCGCGCATGCGGAGCTGTCGGCCGGATCCGTGTCGATGCCGCCGCGCATCGCGGCGCTCTCCGATGCCGGCCTCCTCGGCGCGATGCCCGCATATCTCCCGTCGGCGGGGCTCGGCTGCAAGCTCGTCTCGCTCTTCCCCGAGAACGTCGACCGGCCGACGCATCAGGCCGAGATCGTCATGTTCGACCAGACGAACGGGACGCCGGCCGCCGTCATGGACGGGACGTACATCACCGCCATGCGAACGGCCGCGGCCGCCGCGTTGGCCACGCGGCTGCTGGCGCGCGAGGACGCGCGCGTGCTCGCGATCGTCGGCACGGGTGTGCAGTCGCGCGCGGCGCAGGAGATGTTCCCTCGCGTCCGCGAATTCGACGAGATCCGGATCGCCGGACGAGGCGAGGTCGAGGATGCGGTCCGCGGCGCCGACGTCGTGCACTGCGCCACGCATTCCGCCGAGCCCGTCGTCCTCGGCGACTGGCTCGCGCCAGGCGCGCACGTGAGCTCGGTCGGCTACAACGCGCCCGGCTCGGAGCTCGATCCGGCGATCGTCGCGCGTGCCGACGTCATCTGCATCGAGTCGCGCGGCTCCACGCTCGCGCCGCCCCCTTCGGGCGCGCCCGAGCTGGCCGCGGTCGATCCGGAGCGCGCCGTCGAGCTCGGCGAGCTCGTCGCCGGCACGAGGCAGGGGCGCACGAGGGCTGAGGAATTGACCTTGTACAAATCGGTGGGCGTCGCCGTCCAGGATCTCGCTGCGGCCGCGCTCGTCCTTGCAGCAGCGGAGGCGCGCACATGAGTGATTTCGTACCCGGCCTTGCAGGGGTCGTCGCCGTGGAGACGGAGATCGCCGAGCCCGACCGCGAGGGCGGCTCGCTCCGCTACCGCGGCGTCGACATCGAGGAGCTCGTCGGCCACGTGCCGTTCGAGCACGTGTGGGGCCTCCTCGTCGACGAGGCGCTCGAGCCGGGCCTCCCGGCCGCGCACTGCGAGCTCGAGGTCCGCACCGGCAGCCACATGTCCGACCTCCAGGCGATGCTCGCGATCCTGAGCGGCAAGTGGAAGCTCGGCAAGCTGATCGACATCGACGACGAGCAGGCGAAGGAGGACCTCCGGCGCCTCTCCGCCGCGGCGCTGTCGATCGTCGCGCAGTCGGCGCGCGGCGCCGACCTGCCGCCGGTTCCCGACGAGACCGTGCTCGCCGGCCGGACGGCCGCCGAGCGCTTCCTGCTCGCGTGGCGCGGCGAGGTCGACGAGAAGGCCGCGCAGGCGATCGACACGTATTGGATCTGCACTGCAGAGCACGGGCTCAACGCGTCGACGTTCAGTGCGCGCATCGTCGCGTCGACGGGCGCCGACTGCGGCGCCGCGCTCTCGTCGGCCGTCGGCGCCCTGTCCGGCCCGTTGCACGGCGGAGCGCCCGCCCGCGTCCTGCCGATGCTCGACGCCGTCGCCGCGAGCGGCGACGCCGAGAAGTGGGTGAGCGACGCCCTCGCGCGCCACGAGCGCATCATGGGCTTCGGCCACCGCGTGTATCGCGCCGAGGATCCGCGCTCGCGCGTCCTGAAGCGCACGGCGAAGGAGCTCGGGTCGCCGCGCGTCGCCGTCGCGGAGGAGCTGGAGCAGGTCGCCCATGAAGCGATCGCGCGCAAGAACCCGGATCACTCGTACACGAACGTCGAGTACTGGTCGGCCGTCGTCCTCGACGTCGCCGGCGTGCCGCCGGACCTCGCCCCTGCGATGTTCGCGTGCTCGCGCACCGCAGGCTGGTCGGCGCACGTGCTCGAGCAGAAGCGCCTCGGTGTGTTGATCCGGCCGAGCGCGAAATACGTCGGGCCTGCACCGCGGTCGCTGCAGCAGGTGTGATCCGCTAGGCGGTCGCCGTGGGCCGAAGAAGGGCCGATGGGCGCGTTGCGCCGACGAAGCCGAGCGACGCACTGAGCTTCGCCAACGGAGCGAGCTTGACGACGTCACCCGTATGCGGCGCTTCGATGAGCTGGCCGTCGCCGACGTACATGCCGACGTGGCCCGGCCCGTCGGCGCGCGGCTCGAAGAACACGAGGTCGCCGGCCACGAGCTCGCTCGGTGCGATATGCGGCGTCGTGACGTATTGCGTCGCGGCATAATGCGCAAGCGTCAGCCCGAGCTGTCCGTAGACGAACTTGACGAAGCCGGAGCAGTCGAACCCGGAGTCGGGGTTGCCTCCGCCCCAGAGATACCTGACGCCGAGGTAGTGCTCGGCGACGGAGACGGCGTCCCAACCGACGGCGTCGGTGGAGGCGGTGTTCAGCGGTGCCGGAAGTCGGACCGGCTGCAGCGCGGCCCGGAGCCGCCGGATCGCGGCGTTCAGGCCGGCAATGCGTGCAGCCGCCGCTGCCGCCGCGGTCTGCAACGTGCCGACATGGTCGTCGTATGCGAAGGGATCGGTCGCGGCCGCCAGCTTCGATCGCGCCGCTCGGAGGCGCATCCCGAGAGCGCGCCGGCTCTGCTCCGCTCGCGCGAGGCCGCGCCGGTCGGCGTCGATCTGCCGCGTGATCGTCGCAGTGAGCGACGGCTGGACGACGACGAAGGCCGGAGTCCCAGCCTGGGCGAAACCGGCTGAGGCGGCAAGGACCGGGATTGTTGACAGGATGACGAGGAGGCGCCGCACGCTTCTCCATCGGCAGACGAAACGGCTGTCTTGACCCGGCCTGATCGCCTAGGCTCTGACGCGTGATCGAGGCGAACGCGTACCGGGACAGGTTCCCGATCCTCGCGGACTGCATCTACCTGATCAACCACTCGCTCGCGGCGATGCCGGCGAAGGCAGAGGACAACCTCCTCGAGTACGCGCGCATGTGGCGCGAGCGCGGCATTCGCTCGTGGGGCGAAGGCTGGTGGACGATGCCGATGACCGTCGGCGACCAGATCGGCCGCATCATCGGCGGGCACCCCGGCTCGACGGTGATGCACCAGAACGTGACCGTCGCCGAGATGGTCGTCATCTCGTGCTTCCGCAACCCGGGCGAGCGCAACCGCGTCGTGTACGAGGAGGCGAACTTCCCGTCCGTCCGCTACCTCTACCAGGCGCAGCCGGAGCTCGAAGTCGTCGTGGTCGAGGACGACCGGGCGATCGTCGACGCGATCGACGAGCGCACGCTCTTCGTGCCGATCAGCCACGTGCTGTTCAAGAACGCGGAGATCCAGGACGTCGAGCCGATCGTGAAGCGCGCGCACGAGGTCGGCGCGTACGTCGTGCTCGACTGCTACCAGTCGGCCGGCGTCGTCCCGTTCGACGTGACGGCACTCGACGTCGACTTCGCGACCGGCGGCAGCGTCAAGTGGCTGTGCGGCGGTCCCGGTGCCGGCTGGCTGTACGTGCGCCCCGATCTCGCCGAAACGCTCGAGCCGACGTTCGTCGGGTGGCAAGGACACGCCCGTCCGTTCGCGTTCGAGCCGGAACTGGAGTACGCGGACGGAGCGGCCCGCTTTCTGACCGGCACGCCGAACGTGCCCGCGCTCTACGCGGCGACGGCCGGCTACGACATCGTCGAGGAGGTCGGCGTCGACGCGATCCGGGAGCGCTCGCTCGCGCTGACGTCGCTCCTCATCGAGCTGCTCGACGACGCAGGCCTCGAGACCGTGAGCCCGCGTGAGCCCGCGCGCCGCGGCGGCACCGTCACGGTGCGGACGCCCGACCACGCCGCCGTCCATCGCGAGCTCGGCGAGCGCGGGATCATCTGCGACTTCCGCCCCGACGCCGGAATCCGGCTCGGCCCGCACTTCTACAACACCGAGGACGAGCTGCGGCAGACGGTCGCCGAGCTCGCCGACATCGTCGAGAGCGGGGCGTACCTGCGGCACGCCGGGGCGGCCGCGAAGTTCTAAAGAAAGTTCTTCGCCCGGCCGATGCTCTCTCCAGAGGATGGGTCGGTTTCTGGGGATTGTTGCGGTGGTCGTTGCCGCGCTCGCGTTCGTCGGCGCCGCTTCGGCTGCCCAGCTGATCGACCGGGACGCGGCCGGGCTTCGCCTGGCCGTGAACGCGAAGGGCGAGGCGCTCCTGACGTACCACAAGGGCGCGGCGCTGAAGCACGTGCTCGTCTGGGGCGCGATCAACGCGCTTCCGCCGACGGCCGACGCGGGGCAGGTGAAGTTCCACGTCGACTACGCCGGGGGCTGGGGGAAGTACCGCACGCTGTACTGGCAGAAGTTCGCGAACGTGTGCAAGGCGTACGACGGCCCGGCGCTGCCGAACGTCGTCGCCGCCTGCAAAGCGCCGGACGGGAGCTACTGGGCGGCGCAGCAGTGGCCGCAGCCGCTTCCCGATCTCGGCTTCACGCCCTGGCTTTCGACGCAGAGCCAGCAGTGGCTCGAGCTGTCGCACTGGAGCGGCCCCGTCGCCGAGCTCGAGACGGGCATGCACTGGGTGTACGACGGCCGCTTTCAGAGCATCTTCGGCCGGTACACGTACGACGGCCAGCCGGTGTACGGCTTCGGCACGACGCGCGTCGGCGCGCCGACCGACGGATTCGGCCGCCTCATCTACCTCGACACGTTCGACTCCGTGTACGGGCCGGGCTGGCGGCGCGAGAACTCCTTCGTCGCGCACAACCCGTCGGGTGCGTTCTGTTACGGCTTCTATCCGTTCGACCCGACGAAGGGCGGGTACCACTATCCGCCGGGGCAGTCGGCCACGCGCGGCCCGGGCGTCGGCACGCAGTACCGCCTCTTCGCCGAGGGGCCCGGCGTGACTCCGGACATCTCCACCATCGTCCAGCCGCTCCACGCGTTCGACGGGAGGAACCCGGCCGACGTCGCACTCGAGCAGCAGCAGGCGGAGACGATCTCCTCCTGGGGCGACAAGAGCTGCCGGACCTCCTAGCTAGGTCTGCGACGGGCAGTACGCGTCGCCGCGCGACAGCTCGAGCTGGCGCGTCTTCATCTGCGACTCGAAGGACACCTTCGACTGGTCGTTGGGGTCCCAGGCGCCCGGGTCGTCGACCTTGACGTCGAGGTTCGGCGTGACGCCGGGGCCGAGCACCTCGATGCGATAGGCGCTGCCGTTGCCGGCGGGACGCGACGGGTGCCCGGGGAGCGAGACGTCGTTCGTCGGCCAGAACGAGTAACAGAAGACGCCGGTCGGATTGCGAAAGACGATCGAGGTCTCCCGCTTCCAGCCGGGGCCGTACGCGGAGTCGAGCGTGTCGATGTACAGGCTGCGCCCGTACCGGTCCTGCGGCGCACCCGTTCCCTGCACCGTGTGGAAGCCGTGCACGGGGACGCCGTTGTAGAGCAGCCGCCCGAACAGGTTGTGGTGGTCGCCGAACGCCCAGTCGGCGTGCACCTCGAGCTGCGCGACCGGGCCCGTCCAGTGCGAGAGGTCGAGCTCCCAGTCGGTCTGGCCCGGCTTGTACGGCGCGAACCCGCGGTGCGGAAGGTTCGGCTGCCACTGCTGCACCGCCCAGTACGAGCCGTCGGGCGCCTTGCACGTCGCGAGCGCGGACGCGAGCGGCGGGCCGTCGTACGGGCGGCACGCGTTGCCGAACGTCTGCCACACGGTGTGGCCGTACGTCTTCCAGCCGCCGGTGAAGTCGAGCTTGAAGCGCACTTGCGGGACGGTCTCGCTCGGCGGTAGCGCGTTGACCGCGCCCCAGGCGAGCAGGTGGCGCGTCTTCCCGCCGGCGACGTATGTGACGAGCGCGCGCTTTCCGTCGGTGGAGACCGCGAGCTTGACGTGTGACGCGTTCAGCCCGATGCGGTCGGATGCGAGCGCGGAGGGCGCGGAGACGAGTGCAACGGCGACGAGTGCGAGAAACAGGCGCATGCAGGTCGCCTACCCGCTTCAGCTCGTTCCAAGCAGCTCCATGAGCCGCACCGCATGCGCGGGCGCGGTCGGCTCGTCCTCGTGGCGGAAATAGACGTAGACCGGCTCGGCGGAGGCGCGGATCCGCTCTGCGAACGCCTCGTCCGGGGCCTCGCGCCGGCGGAGATACCGAAACGGCGCCGGATGCTCGAGGTCGTTCACGCGCACCGCGCCCGCCGCGGCCAGGTGCTCCTCGACACCGTCCCACGACGGGTGCTCGAGGTCGAATGCGATGCGCAACCCCGGGGCGAGCGAGCCGAGGATCAGCTCGACCAGGCCTTCGTCCCGGGCGCTCTTGAGCGACACGCGAACCGGGCCGAGCCGGTCGCCGAGCGCGCGCGCTCCCGCGTCGAACGTCTCGAGCACGCCGGTGCGGTGGCCGGGGAGCTTCGGCGCGAACTCGAAGCCGTCGGGCGCCTGCTTCGCCCAGCGCCGGAACTGCTCGACGCCGGGCATCCGGTACCCGGTCGTGTTCAGCTCGACCGTGCGGAACCGCTCGGCGTAGTAGCCGAGGAACAGGGATGGATCGAGCCCAGCCGGGTAGAAGCCGGGGCGCCAGCTCGGATACGACCAGCCCGAAGTGCCGACCGAGACCCGCGCTAGCGTGTTCCCTCCCGTGGCCACCGTGGAAAGCCTGCCACTCCCGGTCGAGACGTTCACGGACGAGGAGCGCGAGCGCCTCGTCCCGCACTTCACGAACCTCGACCGCCCCGTCTTCGGCCTCGTCAACCTGCCGGAGACCGTGAAGGGCGCCCTCTTCGCGCGCTACTCGCGTTATCCGGGGACGCTGCGGCGGCTCTTCCTCGACGAGTTCGCCGACTCGGTGCCGGAGGTGCCCGCGATCGAAGGGACGGAGGGCGAACGCGCCGCGCGCTTGTACGAGACGATCTTCCTCGGGTACGGCGACGACTCGGTCGCGCAGCTCGGCGGTGCGCACATCGCGTGCGAGTGGACGTCGAACCTGCTGACGAAGATCCTCCAGCGCCCGCGGCTCGCTGCGTACCTCGAGCAGTCGACGCGATACATCGCCTACGACGCGCGCATCGACGGCTACGGCTTCCGCTACCACCGCGACCAGCGTTTCGGCCCGGAGTACGAGCGCGCGCTCGACGATCTCTTCCAGACCTACGCGCGGCTGCTCGAATCCACCGGCGCCTGGGTGGCGGAGCGCTTCCCTGCCGCCGAAGGCGAATCGCCCGCCGCGCACCGCCGCGCCGTGCGCGCGAAGGCGCTCGACCTCGTACGCGGGCTCCTGCCGGCCGCGTCGCTCTCGCACGTCGGCATGTACGCGAGCGGGCAGACGTACGAGCAGATCGTGCTGCACCTGCTCGCGCATCCGCTTGCGGAGGCGCGCGCGTACGGCGCCATGCTGCTGGAGGAGCTGCAGCGGATCATCCCGAGCTTCGTCGTGCGAATTCCTCGTCCCGACCGGGGCGGCCGCTGGATCGAGTTCCTGCGCGACCGGCGCGACAGCGCCGACAGCGTCGCGGCGCGTCTCGGGCTGACCGGCGGCGATACCGAGTCGGCGCCGTCGGTGCGGCTCGTGCGCGCGCACGGGACCGAGGATGAGCTGCTCGCCGCACTCGTGTACGAGTCGACGGAGCTGCCGGAGGCGGACGCGCTCCGCGCGGTCGCCGCGCTCGGCGCGGAGGAGCGCGCAGCGCTCGTCCGCGAGCTGGTGGGGGATCGAGAGAATCGACGGCATCGTCCCGGCCGCGGCTTCGAGACGCTGCGGTACCGCTTCGAGATCGTTTCCGACTACGGCGCCTTCCGCGACCTGCAGC
>DASXLN010000219.1:0-7477 GCA_036496165.1 Gaiellaceae bacterium
GATGACACATCTGACCCGCGCAGCCACGCGCTTTGCGCTCGGCTGCGCGGGCGCGATCCGCTACTCGCGGCGATACGCGCGCACGTTGTGAACGCCGACGCGCTTGCGCGCGCCCTCCGCGGTCACGTTCCGCCGTCCGACGAAGGCTCTGCTGGCCACTCTGCTGGCCACCCGGAGCACGAAGGGAGACGTGCAAGGACGCGGAGGCCGCGTTTGTCGCGGCTTCTGCGACGCGCCCGGCAGGATTCGAACCTGCGACCCGCGGATTAGAAGTCCGCCGCTCTGTCCACTGAGCTACGGGCGCCTGCGGAGAGGGTACAGCGGCGTCCGAACGGGTACCGCGTCGCGAACCGCGACAAACGGAGGTGCCCACATGGCGGACAAGCCGCTCGCAGGGAAGAAGGTCGCCATCCTCGCCGCCGACATGTTCGAGCGAGTCGAGCTCGAGGAGCCGCGCAAGGCGCTCGAAGAGGCGGGGGCGGAGACAGAGGTCGTCTCCATCCACGACGGGAAGATCAAGGGCTTCGACCACTTCGACCCGGCGAACGAGATCGAGGTCGACAAGACGGTCGAGGAGGTCTCGGTCGACGACTACGACGCCCTGCTCATCCCAGGCGGCGTCGGCAACCCCGACCAGCTTCGCGGCGACGAGAACGCGGTCGACTTCGTCCGCCGGTTCGCGAGCTCCGGCAAGCCGATGGCCGTCATCTGCCACGGTCCCTGGATCCTCGTCGAGTCGGGCGTCGTGCGCGGGCGCACGGTCACCTCATGGCCGACGCTCCAGACCGACATCCGCAATGCCGGCGGCACCTGGGTGGACAAGGAGGTCGTCGTCGACTCGGGGATCGTGACGAGCCGGAAGCCGGACGACATCCCCGCGTTCAACAAGGCGATGATCGAGGAGTTCGCGCAGAGCCGCGTCGGCGCGCGAGGTACCCTGTAGCCGCTTCGCGGTGGCGGTAGCTCAGTTGGTAGAGCCCCGGGTTGTGGTCCCGGTGGTCGCGGGTTCGAATCCCGTCCGCCACCCTCGCGCACCAACTGCGGCCCGTGTCCGGCGTCAGACTGCTCGACGTGGATGTGAGCGAGGCAGGCGTGCCGCGTCTCGGGCCCTGGCGGCAGGCGATGGCGCGCTTTCGGCGGCGGCCGCTCGGCATGGCGGCGATCGTGCTGCTCGTCGCGTTCGCCGTCGTCGGGGCGCTCGCCGGCGTGCTCGCGCCGTACTACCCCGGCCAGGAGTTCGTCCAGTTCATCACGCGGCCGCAGCCACCGCTCACGCCGCAGCACCTGCTCGGAACGGATGTGCTCGGGCGCGACTTCTACACCCAATTGCTCTACGCGATCCGCGAGACGGGGCTGTCGGCGCTCGTGTGCGCCGGCGGATCGGCAGTGGCGGGCGTCGCCGTCGGCGCGCTTGCCGGCTACTACGGCGGCTGGTTCGACGAGCTGGTCGGCTGGGCCACGAGAACAGTCGTCGCAGTCCCGGCGATCGCGGTGCTCATCGTGCTCGCCGTCTGGTCGAAGCAGCCGCTCACGCCGCTCGAGTACGGACTGTGGCTGATGGCGCTCCTGTGGACGGGGGTCGCACGCGTCGTGCGCGCGACCGTCGCTTCGCTGCGCGTCAACGAGTACGTCGAGGCGGCGCAGGCATCCGGCGCATCCGGGCTTCGCGTGCTCGTCCGTCACGTGCTTCCGAACGCGGCGGGCTCGGTGATCGTCGCGGCGACGAGCGTCGTCGGCCAGTCGATCGCGATCATCGCGACGGTGGACTACCTCGGCTACGGCTACAACCAGCCGGAGAAGCCGACGCTCGGCGGCCTCGTCGCCGATGCCACGCAAGCGACCGCAGCGAGCCTCGGCCGGGCCCCGTCGATCTCGTCGGTGTGGTGGCTCTACGCCATCCCGGCCGCGCTCCTCGTGCTCGTGCTGCTTGCGGTCGCATTCGCCGGCGACACGCTCGACGATGCGCTCAACCCGGCGAGGACCGCGTAGCGACGCGTGGGTCGAGGACGCCGACGAATAGGTCGCCGGCGAGCGTGAACCCGCAGACGACGACCGCGCTCACGACGACGATCGCCGTCAGCTGGAAGGGGTCGGCATGTCCGAGTGCGCCGAGGAAGACGGACGCGAGACCGCCGCTGTCGAAGATGCCGTCGGCGGCGATCGACGCGCCGATGATGCCGCCGAGCTCGAGCGTCAGGATGGACGCGACCGGAACGAGCGAGTTGCGCAACACGTGACGGAGAAGCACTCGCCGCTCGCTGAGCCCTTTCCCACGCGCGACCATGACGTACGGCCGCGCCAGCTCGACCGTCATCGCCGAGCGGAGGTAGCGCGCGTAGATGCCGATCAGGCCGATCGCGAGCGTCAGCGACGGCAAGAAGAGATGCCGGAGCCAGTCGAGGACGCCGCCCGTCGGCGGCCCGAGCAGGAACCATCCCGTCGTCGTGGTGAGGACATAGCCCTTGCCGCGCACGAACGTCGCGGTCACGTGCGGCGCATACGCGCGGAGTAACAGGTCGCCGAGCAGGAACGTCGGGACGGCCGCGCCGAGATATGCGAGTGAGCGGACGCCGACGTCGGAGTGGAAGCGCCGCCTCTGGGCCGTGAACACTCCGACCGCAGTGCTGCCGACAGCGACGAAGACGAGCGCGAGAGCGACGAGCGCAGCGGTGACCTCGGCCGCGTGCAGCAACTGCGGGCCGATCGGCTCGCCGAGCGATTGCAGCCGCAGCGGCGCTCCTCCGACGTCCGTCGAGACGGTTAAACCGAAACCGTGGTGAACGAGCCCTGCGACCCAGTGCGCATACCGCGAGAGGATCGGGTCCCGAAGGTGGTAATACGCCTGGACGACCGCCCGGTCACGCGGCTGGAACGCGAGCGGGAAGCTCGGGTCGAGCGAGAGCCCGAATCCGACGAACGCTGCGAACGACACGGCGGCGACGACGGAGACAGCGAGCAGGAGCCGCCGGAGGACGTACCTCGCCATCCGTTGGACTTTAGTAGGGTGACGAGCCGTGGCCGACGCTCTCGACCAGCTGAAGGCGCGTCTCTCCGACCTGCACGGCATCCAGGACGTCGCGCATCTCCTCGTGTGGGACCAGCGGACGATGATGCCGCCGGCCGGCGTCGGGCATCGCGCGCAGCACCTCGCGCTCCTGCAGCGGCTCGTGCACGAGAAGCTCACCGATCCGGAGGTCGGCCGGCTGCTCGGCGAGGTCGACGACGGCTCGCTCGACCCCGAGTCCGACGACGCCGGCCTCGTCCGGCTCGCGCGTCGCATGTTCGAGAAGGCGGTGCAGGTGCCGATCGAGCTGCGAAGCGAGATGGCGATCGCCTCCGCAGAAGCGGCCCCGATCTGGGAGCGGGCGAAGGCGACCTCCGACTTCGCGCTCTTCCTCGGCCCGCTCGAGCGCAACGTCGAGCTGCGCCGCCGCTACGTCGAGTGCTTCGGCCCGCAAGAGGAGCCGTACGACATCCTGCTGGACGACTTCGAGCCGGAGATGGAAACGGCCGAGGTGACGCGCATCTTCGACGAGATCAAGGTCGAGCTCGTGCCGCTCATCGCCGAGCTGCGCGACCGAGAGGTCGACCAATCGTTCCTCCATGGCCGCTTCCCGCTCGACCGCCAGGTCGCGCTCGACAACGAGATCGTCGATCTCTTCGGCCACCGGCCGGACGCATGGCGCATCGACCCGACCGAGCACCCGTTTGCGTCGGGCGCGGGCATCGACGACATCCGCATCACGACGCACTACTACGAGGACAGCCTCAAGTCGATCTTCTCGACGATGCACGAGTACGGCCACGGGCTGTACGAGCACCAGATCCCGCGCCGCTTCGCGCACCTGCCGATCGGCACGGGCGCGTCGCTCGGCCTGCACGAGTCGCAGAGCCGGCTCTGGGAGAACCTGGTCGGCCGGAGCATGCCGTTCTGGCGCTTCTTCTATCCGAGGCTGCAGGAGGTCTTCCCGGATCAGTTCCGCGGCGTCGAGCTCGAACGCTTCTACGCCGGCATCAACCACGTGCAGCCGTCGCTCATCCGCATCCGCGCCGACGAGGTGACGTACGGGATGCACGTCATCCTTCGCTTCGAGCTCGAGCAGGACATCGTCAACGGCCGCGTCGAGCTGCGCGACCTCCCGCAGCGGTGGGCGGAGAAGATGGACGAGTACCTCGGCGTCGAGGTGCCGGACGACGCGAACGGCGTCCTGCAAGACACGCACTGGGCATCCGGCTACATCGGGTACTTCTCCACGTATCTCCTCGGCACGGTGATGTCCGTGCAGATCTGGGAGAAGGCGCAGGAGGACGTCCCCGATCTCGAGGAGCGGATCGAGCGCGGCGACTTCACCGCGTTGCGCGAATGGCTCGCCGACAACGTGCACGCCCACGGGCGCAAGTTCACGCCGCAGGAGACGCTGCGACGAGCGACCGGCTCGACGATCGACGCGAAGCCGTACCTCGCGTATCTGCAGCGCAAGTACGGCGCGCCCGTCGCAGCCTGAGGCCGCGTTACCCTTCTCCGGCCCGGCCCCGTAGCTCAGCGGATAGAGCGGCAGACTTCGAATCTGCGCGCGGAGGTTCGATTCCTCCCGGGGCCATCGCTCCTGCGTAGCGATATCCCCGGCCGCGCACGGTCTCGATCAGCTCCGGCCGCGCCGAGTCGGCTTCGATCTTCGCGCGCAGGTAGCTGACGTAAAGCCGTGCGTTGTCTGCCGCCGTGGGCGAGAGGTGGCCCCAGACGAGGTGGCCGAGCTGCTCGGGTGAGATGACGCGGCCCGCGCTGGACGTGAGGACGCCGAGCATCCGCAGCTCGATCGGTGTCAGCATGACCTGCCTGCCGCGGACGACGACGTCCGCCTGCGCGAGGTCGACGCGGACGACGCCGTCGTCGTAGGCGTCCGGACGCTCGTTCCGCCTCGGCGAGCGGCGGAGGATCGCGGCAACGCGGGCCGTGATCTCGGCCGGCGACACCGACTTCCCGAGGTAGTCGTCGGCGCCGGCGAGGAGACCGCGGACGCGGTCGGCCTCGGTGTCGCGCGACGAGAGCATGATCACCGGGGCCTCCGTCCGGCTCCGGATGTGCGCGAGCGTGTCGCATCCGTCGCTCCCGCGCGCCGACACCTCGAGGAGGACGAGGTCGGGATCGACCTCGGGGAGCGCCCGCAGGGCGTCATCTTCGCCGGCCGCGGTGAACACCTGGTAGCCGAAGTGCGCGAGCCGCTGTTCGAGCACTCCTTCGGGCTCCCCGTCTTCCACGACGAGGACAGACGGGTGAACGCCGACAGCCGCCATGGCGCTGATATCGGCCGCCGCACGGGTCGGAACGACGCTCGAAACCGCTCGTCTCGCGTCACCCATCGGGGGAGAGATCCTCGTTTTGGAGGACGCCGATTCCGCGATCTCGCTGGTGCTGAAGAGGCCCTCGTCCTCCGATGCTCCGTGCGATGGACATCGAAGCGGCCATGCGGCGGCCGTTCTCCGGGGCGGCTGCACTCGTCGTTCCGGCGCTCGGGGCGCTCCTTGCGGCGTCCGCGATCACCGGGACGTTCCTCCTCCAGCACCACGAGGGAGTCGATCGCGCGCACGAGCTGAGGATCGTCGACCTTCGAAGCAAGTTCGCCGCGCTGCAGAACATGCCGTGGGATGCCCGGCCGCTCTCGGGCGACTTGTTGGCCGCTCAACAGGAGCTCGATCACGCGCTCGCGCGCAACGGGCTCCGTTCCCTCGTCCCGCAAGTGGACATGAACGTCGCGGTCCTGTACGCGATCGACGCCTACGTCGTCGCGGGAGACACCGGCGGCGCCTCCAAGCTCGCGCGGCAGGCGCGCCGGCTGTCACGGCCGGTCGTGATCCGCCTCGATGCGGCGGCACAGAACGCGACGCGGGACGCCCGGCGCGCGGATCTCGAGTCGACGGTCGGCTCGACCGCGGCCATCGCCCTCCTGTTCGCCGGCTTCGGTCTCGTGTCCGTCCGCCTCCGGCGTGCGCACAACGACGAGCGCGCGCACAGGACCGAGCTCGAGCGGGCGCAGGCGGAGCGGAAGGTGCTCCTCGCCAGGACGGTCGAAGGAGCGGACGAAGAGCGCCGGCGCATCGCAGCCGATCTCCACGACGGCCCGGTTCAGCGCCTCACGGCGACGGCATTCGCGCTCGACCTGCTCGCGAACCGCATCGCACGCGGCGAGCTCGAGTCGGCCGAGGAAGACTTGCGGGACGTTCGCGAGGCCCTGGCTGCGCAGATGCATTCCCTCCGCCGTCTCATGACGGAGCTCCGCCCCCCGGTGCTCGACGAAGGTGGTGTCGCTGCCGCGATCGCGAACCGCGCGGTGCAGACGCTCGGGCTCGACGCGACCTATGCCGTCCACGACCGCACACGGGCTGCGAGGCTCGTGCCCGAGGTCGAGACCGCCGTCTACCGCGTGGCGGGCGAGGCACTCATGAACGTGATGAAGCACGCGCGTGCGTCGCGCGTCGACATCTTTCTCGATCGCCGTGGCAATCGACTGCATCTCGTCGTCGTCGACGACGGAGTCGGCTTCGACGGTACTGCGGCGCCGGATCGCACGGAGCACCTCGGGCTCGAGGCGATGCGCGAGCGCATCGAGAGCGTCGGCGGGACGTTCAGGATCGTCAGCGCGCCGGGGCTCGGGACCCGCGTCGAGGCGAGCGTCGAATGGCGTGCGCGCGTCGAGGAGCATCGTGCCGTCGCCTGATCGCATTCGCGTGGTCGTCGCCGACGACGACGAAGCCGTGCGCACGGTCTTGATGCGCGTGCTCGTCGACGAGGGGTTCGACGTGGTCGGCGCCGCCGCGGACGGTCTCGAGGCCGTGAGCCTCGCCGGCGAGCTTCGCCCCGACACGGTTCTGCTCGACGTGCGGATGCCGCGCGTCGGGGGAATCGAGGCCGCACGGCGCATCCGTCCGATCGACCCCGCCGTGCGCGTCGTGATGCTCTCCGCGTACGACGACCCCGCGCTGCAGCAGGAGGCGACGGCGGCGGGTGCCAGCCGCTTCCTCGTGAAGGGCTGTTCACTGTCCGAGCTCGTCGACGCGGTCGGAGGCTGACGTGGCGACGCTCGAGCACTACCGCGACATCGTCGAGATGGCAAGCGACCTGATCATCACGGTTGACCTCGACGACCGCATCACGTCGGCGAACGCCGCCACCGAGCGCGTCCTCGGCTATCCGCGCTCCGACCTTCTCGGCAGGCCGGTGGCGAGCATCGTCGCCCCCGCGTGGCACGCGCAGCTCCGCGACGCCACCGCCGCGAAGCTCGCGTCCGGCGAGGCGACGGTGTACGACCTCGAGCTTCTCGCCGCCGACGGCCGCGCAGTCCCGGTCGAGGTCTCGAGCTGGCTCGTCCTCGAGGACGGCGCCCCCGTCGCCATGCAGGCGATCTGCCGTGACGTGAGCGAGCGCGTCGCCGCCGAGGCGGCGGTGCGCGAGCGCGACGATCTGCTCGAGCGCGCCTTC
>DASXLN010000220.1:0-10538 GCA_036496165.1 Gaiellaceae bacterium
TCGTCTGTTCGGTCACCGGATCGACGCACGCCGGCATGGTCGCCGGCTTCGCGTTGCAGGAGACGGATCGCCGCATCCTCGGCATCGACGGGTCGGCCACCGTCGAGCAGACGCGCGACCAGGTGACGCGCATCGCGCAGCGGACGGCGGAGGCGATCGGCGCCGAGCGCGAGCTCGACGTCGTCCTTCTCGACGAGTGGCATGCAGGAACGTACGGCATCCCCGATGCGAAGACGATCGAGGCGATTCGATTGTGTGCCCGGCTCGAGGGCGTCCTGACCGATCCCGTCTACGAGGGGAAGTCGATGGCTGCGCTCATCGACCTCGTCATGGACGGCCGCATCGAGCCGGGCTCACGCGTGCTCTACGCGCACCTGGGCGGACAGCCCGCCCTCAACGGTTACGCGGGAGTCTTCACCCCGGGCTGAGGCACGATGCGGATGTACGGCTTCGGCTCCTCCCACTCGCCGAAGATCTCCTTCGCGTCCTCGTTCGAGACCGAGCCGGCGATGATGACGTCGTCGCCCTGCTGCCACTGCGCCGGCGTCGCCACCTTGTGCTTTGCGGTGAGCTGCAGCGAGTCGATGACGCGCAGCACCTCGTCGAAGTTGCGGCCGGTCGTCATCGGATAGACGAGGATCAGCTTCACCTTCTTGTCCGGCCCGACCACGAAGACGTTCCGCACGGTCTGGTTGTCGGCCGGCGTCCGCTGCAGCGGGTCGCCCGACGTCGATGCGGGGAGCATCCCGTACAGCTTCGAGACGTTGAAGTCGGCGTCGCTGATGATCGGGTAGTTGGGCGCTGTGCCCTGCGTCTCCTCGATGTCCTTCGCCCAGTCGCCGTGGCGGTCGACGGGATCGACCGAGAGGCCGATCACCTTGACGCCGCGCCGGTCGAACTCCGGCTTGATCTTCGCCATGTACCCGAGCTCGGTCGTGCAGACGGGGGTGAAGTCCTTCGGGTGCGAGAAGAGGACTGCCCACGAATCGCCGATCCAGTCGTGGAAGTTGATGCGGCCCTCGGTGGTGTCGGCTTCGAAATCCGGTGCGGTATCACCGATCGACAAGCCCATGTCGACTCCTTCCTTCACTTTTTGAAGTAATGCCAGTCCCAGCTTACAGCTCACCGGGGGTGCGGGCGATGCGCCACACCATGATCGCCCCGAGGAAGGCGGCAAGGCCGAAGCCCCCGATCGCGAGCCACTCGGCCCGGTGGGACATGAAGATGAGCGAGGACGCGACGAGGAGCGCCGAGATGACGATCGCCGCGCCGACCCGGTTCGCGATCGAGCGCATGTTGTGCTCGAACTCGCCCAGGCCGGTCGGCACGATCCCGACCTTGAGGCTGCCGCGCTCGAGCTCGCCGACGAGGTGGCTGAGCCGCCGCGGCATGCGCATGAGCGGATCGAGCTGCGTGTAGAGCTGGGCGAAGAGCCGGTTCGGCTCGAGCTGCCGGGCGGTCTCCAGCACCATGACGTCGACCGCCTGCTCCTCGATCAGCGCGACCGGGTCGAGTGAGGGGTCGAGCACGCGCGCGATCGTGTCCGCCTGCGCGAGCGTCTTCCCGACGAGCGCGAAGCTCGTCGGGAGCCGGATGCCGTGGTCGAGTGCCAGCCGCTGGAGGCTGGCGAGCGCTTCGCCTGCGCGGATGCCGGACAGCGGGCGCCAGTGGTAGCGCGGGAGGATCCGGCGCACGTCATGGACGAAGCCCGCCTCGTCGGAGTCGATGTCGGTGAGCGACAGCCCGATCATCAGGTCGGCGACGTCGTCGGCGCGGTTCTGCGCGATCGCGAGGAGCAGGAGGGCGAGGCTCCGGCGCGTGTCGTCGTCGATGCGGCCGAGGAGGCCGAAGTCGAGGAGCGCGAGGCGGTGGCCGGGTGTGAGCAGAACGTTCCCCGCGTGCGGGTCGGCGTGGTAGACGCCCTCGACCACGACCTGGAACACGTACGCGCGGAAGAACTCGCGTGCGAGCTCAGCCGCCTGCTCGGGCGCGAGGCCATGCGCCGGTGCGATCTTCTCCCCCTCGATCCAGTCGAGCACGAGCACGCGCTCGGTGACGAGCGGGCGTACGACGGCAGGCACGACGAGCGACGGGAACTGCTCGACGATGGACGCGATGAGCTCGGTGTTGTGCGCCTCCTCGACGAAGTCGAGCTCGGCGCGCAGATGCACCTCGAGCTCGTCGGCGAGCGCCTCGAGCTGGAGCAGCTCCGCCGTCTCGGAGCGCTTCGCGGCGATGCGGGCGCTCGACCGGAGCAGTGCGAGATCGAGCGAGACCTGCTCCTCGATGCCGGGCCGGCGCACCTTGACGACGACGTCGCGGCCGGTGGCGAGGAGTGCGCGATGCGTCTGCGCGACCGAGGCGGTCGCGAGCGGCTCGGCGTCGATGCGGACGAACGCGGAGAGGCCGATGTCCTCGTCGATCACCGCCCGGATTGCGGCGAACGGCTCCGGCGGGACATCGTCGACGAGGCGGCTGAGCTCCTCGATGTACGGGTCCGGCAGGAGGTCCGGGCGGGACGAGAGCAGCTGTCCGAGCTTGATGTACGTCGTGCCGAGCTGCTCGAGCGCCTCGCGGAAGCGACGCGCGCCGTCGCGCGTCGCTTCCCGCCTCCCGATGACGCCGAGCTCCGCGAGCACGCGTCTGCCGCCGCTCCGCCGGGCAACGAGCATGACGTGGAGCGCGCGACGAGTCCGCTCGAAGCGTGCGCCCACGAACCGGTCATACCGCGTTGGCCGGCGAGGAAACGTTCGTCAGTTCGGCTGCCGCAAGCCGAACGAAGGAAGGAAGCTGAGAAGCCGCAGAGCTTCCGGGACCGCCTCAGGCAGAAGCGCGGTCCCGCCCCTGCGCCCTACCAGTAACCCCCATCGTTCATGCCGATCGGATGCTTCGCGCTCGCGAGGAGCGCAGCGAGCATCACAGCCGCGAAAAGAAGCGTGATGAGCCGAGCTTTGGTCACCTGTGTCACCTCCTCCCGTTAGAACCGGACGTCCTGCAGCGCCTCAGCCGCGGTGCGGTAGAGGTGGGCTGCGAGCCTGTCGTCGCCACGGCGCGCGGCGAGGTCGCCTCGTGCGACCCACGCGGCTGCGCGATGGCTGGCCGAGCCGAGCTGGCCGAAGCTGGCCTCGGCGGCGGTGAATGCCTCCTCCGCCTCGTCGAGGCGGTCCTGCGACAGCAGTGCGCGACCGAGCACGAGCTGCGCGCTGCCGATCTCGTCGAGGTAGTCCTCGCGATCCGCGAGCAGCTGCAGCGCGTGCCGCGCCTGCTCCTCAGCCTGCTCGACCTCACCCATGCGAAGGTGGATCTGCGCGAGCGACGACACCGCCTGCGCGGCATCCGCCTCGCGCCCGGTGTCGAGGGCGATGCCGAACGCCTCCTTCAGCAGGGAGACCGCTTCGTCGGTCTTGCCGAGGAGGAAGTTGAGGCCGCCGAGGTTGTTCGTCAGCTGGCCGACGTGGACGCGGTCGGCGAGGGCCTCGTAGGCGCCGCGCGCGCGCTCCGCGTACGTGCGCGCCAGGATCCAGTGACCTTCGCGGTCGGCGACGAGCGAGGCCTGGAAGAACGCGTCGCCGATCGTGCGCGGATCGTCGGCGGACTCGGCGAGCTGAAGCGCCCGCTCGATGTCCTCGCGCGCGGCCTCGTAGTCGCGCATCCGGCGCCAGCAGCGGGAACGCCACGACAGAATGTTCGAGCGGAGCGAGTCGGACGGCATGCCGGAGCGCTCCGCAAGGCCGAGCGCCTCGTTCAGCAGGCCGAGGGACGTCTGCACGCTGTTCAGCTGGTACCGGCAGACGCCGAGCGCATAGAAGACCTCTGCGCGCTCGAGATCGGAGAAGTTGCCGGACTCGACGATGCCCCGTGCGTCGTTCAGGAGGTCGAGTGCGCCGCGGAGCGAGCCGAGGCGCATCTGCGTCCGGCCGGCGCCGACGAGTGCGCGAACCTCGAGCTCCGGGACGCCGGTCGCGCGCGCTGCGGAAACGAGCGTCTCGTACTCGCCGGCAGCGTCCTCGTTGCGGTGCGCCTCGATCATCGTCTCTGCGCGCGCGAGAGCGGCTTCGAGCCGGCCGCGCTCGTCGGTGGCGACGCCGTTCGCGAGGAAGCCCGCATCGCAGCCGAGCTGGCCGGCGAGCCACTCGATCGTCTCGGTCGTCGGGCGCGTCTTGCCGCGCTCGATCTGCGAGACGTACTCCTTCGAGAACCGGTCGCCCGCGAGCTCGCTCTGGGTCAGGCCGGCGGCAACGCGAAGCTGGCGCAGCCGCTCCCCGAGACGGAGGGCGGACGACGTGGCCTGGCTGCGGAGTGCGGTCTCTCGTGCCATGCGGCTACGGGTAGTGAACCCTACGCTTCACTGAAACGCAAGACGTCCGGGCGAGCCATCCCCCGAAAAGGGCATAAACAAGCCGAGAACGCGGTGAACCGGCCAATTCGCAAAATCACTTGACTAGGGTACTTGACTCGGTGCCGGGGCGGGCCTATAGTGCGGTCACCTTGCAACCGAGCCGGACGCCAGGCGGGTTTGCAGGGGGCGCGTCGCCGCAACCCAGCGACACCGGAAATCCCGGCTGGGCCGCAGAGCCGGGGCTCCGGGACGCAGGGAGTACGCGCCTCTAACAGAAAAAGGCCCCGGAGCCGCAGCCGGGGCCTTCTTCTTTTCTAGGCCCGCATCCAGTCGAGGCGCGCCTTGCGGATCCGGGCGACGTCGTCGTCGCCGAGGAGCCCGACGCGGCGGCCGACCATCCCGAAGAGGCCGCCGGCCATGAAGACCCAGGCCTCCGCCTCGGGATCGCGGTCGGGGTGGAGCGAGCCCTCCGCCTGCCCACGCCGCATCGTGGCAGCGAGGAAGTCGTGCACCTCCCGCATGTGCTTTCGCAGGTGCTTCTTCAGCTCCGGGTCCTCCGTCGCCTCGCCCAGCGCCTGCACCCACAGCTCGGCGAGCTGGAACTTGCAGTCGCGAACGGAGAAATGGCCCTTCCCCATGTCCTCGAGGCCCCCCGCGACGGACGACGAGCCGAGCAGGACCTCCTCCCACATCGCGCGCGCCTTCTCCCAGACGTGGTCGAGCGCGGCGAGGTAAAGGTCGCGCTTGGACGCGAAATGCCGGTAGAGGATCGGCTCGGAGATGCCTGCCGCGCGCGCGATCTCCGCCGTCGTCGTCCCGCGGTAGCTCCCGTCGGTGAAGACGCGAATCGCCGTCTCGATCAGATGGCGGCGGCGGTCGGCCGCCGCCATCCGGACGGGCGCGACGCTCATGCGGCCTCGACGAGCCGGTTCGCCTCCGCCTCGGCGGGCGAGGGCCGGTGGCGCGCGTGCTTCAGCGTGCTCGCGGCGATGACGGCGCCGACGAGGGCGATGATGGCCGAGACCTCGACCGCGTGGTGATAGCCGGTGACGAACGCGACGGTGCGCGGATGCCCGGCCGCAAGCGAGCTCGAGATCCCGGAGGCGACGATCGCGCCCATGATCGCGATGCCGAGCGAGCCGCCGACCTGCCGCATGCTGTTCAGCACCGCCGAGCCGACGCCGGCCTTGTCGGGCCGGACGGACGACATCGCCGCCGCGGTCGTCGGCGCCATCGCAACCGACATTCCCAGGCCGCCGAGGAACATCGCCGGCAGGAGATCCCAGTAGCTCGCGTGCACGCCGATGCGCGAGTACGCGAACAGGGAGCCCGCGAGAATGACCATCCCGGTCGAGACGAACGGCCGCGGGCCGAAGCGGTCGGAGAACCTCCCGGCGAACGGCGCGATGAGGATGATCAGGAGCGTGAACGGCAGGAACGCCGCGCCGGCCTGCGTGGGCGAGTAGCCCAGCACCTGCTGCAGATAGAGCGAGACGTAGAAGAAGACGCCGAACATCGCGAGGCCGACGAGCAGCATCACGCCGTTCGCGCCGGCGAAGCCGACGTTGCGGAAAAGGCTCAGGTCGAGCATCGGCAGGCGCTGATGGCGCTCGAGGAGGACGAACGCGCCGAGCGAGACGGCCGCGAGCGCGAAGGCGCCGAGGATGCGCGCCGACGTCCAGCCGTACGTGTTGGCCTCGATGAGCGCGTAGCTCATGGCGAACAGGCCGAGCGCGGACGTGACCTGGCCGAGAATGTCGGGACGCTGCTCGTGCGAGGTATCCCGCGACTCTTCGATGAATGCGAACGCCGCGACGATCGCGAGCGCCCCGATCGGCACGTTGATGAAGAAGATCCAGTTCCAGTTGATGTGCTGCGTGATGAGCCCGCCCGCGAGCGGGCCGATCGCGAGCGCGAGCGCGGAGACGCCCGCCCAGATCCCGATCGCGGTCCCGCGCTGCTTCGGCGGGAAGGTGACGGTGATGATGGACAGCGTCGACGGGTTCATGAGCGCCGCGCCGATCCCCTGGATCACGCGAGCGGCGATGAGCACGGTCGCGCTGCCGGCGAGCCCGCAGGCGAGCGAGGAAAGCGTGAAGATGACGAGGCCGACGACGAACATCGCGCGGCGTCCGAGGAGGTCGGCGAGCTTGCCGCCCGTGAGCATGAGCGCGCCGAACGTCAGGGCGTAGCCGGTCACGACCCACTCGAGCTCGGAGATCTTGAGGTGGAGCGAGCGCTGGATCGTCGGCAGCGCCACATTCACGATCGTGTTGTCGAGCATGATCATGAACAGGCCGAAGGAAACGGCCGCCAGCGTCCACCACTTCTTGTTCTCTTCCGCGAAGATGCGTGCCTTCACGCGATCACCTTCCCCTGTTAGCGTCCACTAAGTTAGTAGAGACTAGCATGAGCCACTTCATCTGGGAGCCGACCCCGGAGCGCGTCGAGCACGCCAACCTCACCCGCCTCGGGCGACGTCTCGGCGCGGACGGGTACGCCGAGCTGCATCGCATCTCGATCGAGGAGCCGGAGCGGTTTTGGCCCACGGTGATCGACGATCTCGGCATCGAGTTCTCGACACCGTGGGACGCGGTCGTCGACGCCTCACGTGGGCCGGAGTGGGCACGGTGGTTCGTCGGCGGGACGCTCAACCTCGCGCGCGTGTGCCTGCACAGCCGCGCGTCGGACGAGGAGGCCCTCGTCGGGTTGTACGAGGACGGCGGGCGCGACTCGCTCACGTGGACGGAGGCGTCGCGGCAGGTGACGCAGCTCGCGGAAGCGCTCGTCGAGCTCGGCGTCGAGCAGGGCGACCGTGTCGCGATCTTCATGCCGATGTGCCCGGCGGTCGCCGTCGCGTCGCACGCGTGCGCGCACATCGGCGCAGTGCAGGTGCCGGTCTTCTCCGGCTTCGCAACCCCGGCCATCGCGTCTCGGCTCGAGGACTCGGAGGCGAAGGTCGTCATCTGCGCCGACTGGTCGCTGCGCCGCGGCAAGCGGATCGACATGCGCGCGATCCTCGGCGAGACCGGCGATCACCGATTGGTCGAGTGGAACCGCGAGACGCGGTCCTGGCCGGAGCCCGTGACGAAGCAGCCGGGGACGATGCCGCCGGTCGAGCTCGACAGCGAGGCGCCCTACCTCCTCGCGTACACGTCCGGCACGACCGGAAAGCCGAAGGGGGCGCTGCACGTGCAGGGCGGCTTCCTCGTGTCGATCGCGCGGGAGACGGCGTACCAGACCGACGTGAACGAGGGCGACCGCATCCACTTCGCCACCGACATGGGCTGGATCATGGGGCCGTGGACCGTCGTCGGCGGTGGCGCCGTCGGTGCGACCATCGTGTTCGCGGAAGGCGCCCCCGACTGGCCCGACGACCGTCTGTGGCGCCTGGTCGAGTCGGAGCGCGTGTCGATGCTCGGCTGCTCGCCGACATTGATCCGCGCGCTCATCCCGAAGGGCGAACCGCGCGCCGATCTCTCCTCGCTCCGGGCGATCTGCACGACCGGCGAGCCGTGGAACCCCGATCCGTACCGGTGGCTCTTCGAGAAGGTCGGCGGCTCGCGCGTGCCGATTGTGAACATCTCCGGCGGCACGGAGGTGGGCGCGTGCTTCCTGACGACGGTGATCACCGAGCCGGTGAAGCCCGTCGCGCTCGGCTTCCCCGCGCTCGGTCAGGACATGGACGTCTTCGACGCGGCGGGCAACGCCGTTCGCGGCGAGGTGGGCGAACTCGTCTGCAAGCGGCCGTGGCCCGGAATGACGCGCGGTGTCTGGGGCGACGACGCGCGCTACCTCGAGACGTACTGGACCCGCTTCCCGGGCGTGTGGACGCACGGCGACTGGGCCTCGGTCGACGAGGACGGCTACTGGTTCCTGCACGGGCGCAGCGACGACACGCTGAACATCGCCGGCAAGCGGATCGGGCCGGCGGAGCTCGAGTCGGCCGCGATCGCGAGCGGGATCGTCGCCGAGGCGGCTGCGGTCGGCGTCCCGCACGAGGTGAAGGGCGAGGTGGCGTGGATCTTCTGCGTCGCCGCCGCCGATGCCGTCCCGGACTCGGACCGCGTCGCCGCCGCGGTGTCGGATGCACTCGGGAAGGCGTTCAAGCCGGACCGGATCGTGTGGGTCGGCGCGCTGCCGAAGACCCGCTCGGCGAAGATCGTCCGGCGCGCCGTGCGCGCCCAGGCCGTCGGGGAGGATCCCGGCGACCTGTCGACGCTCGAAAACCCCGAGTCACTGGAGGAGATCGCCGATGCCGTCCGCTGAGCTGCGCGGAACCGCGCTCGTCACCGGAGGGGGCCGCGGCATCGGCGCGAACATCGCGCGCGAGCTCGCCCACGCCGGAATGGAAGTCGTCGTCACCGGCCGCACCGCCGAAGAGGTGAAGGCGGTCGCGCAGGAGATCGGCGGCCGCGGCCTCGTCGGCGACGTGTCGAAGCGGGAGGACGTCGCGGGCTGGGCCGAGATCGGCCCGGTCGACCTGCTCGTGAACAACGCCGGGATCAGCGGGCCGGACGACCCGCTTCCGTCGGTGGACGAGTGGTGGCACGTCTTCGAGGTGAACGTCCTCGGGACGTACATGTGCACGCGCGTGTTCGGCGAGCGAATGGTCGAGCGCGGAGGCGGGCGCATCGTCAACGTCGCCTCGGGCGCCGCCTACCTGCCGCCGGGCGAGGAGCCACGCAGTACCGCTTACCCCGCGAGCAAGGCCGCCGTGCACCGCTTCTCGGAGGTGCTCGCCGCCGCGCTCGCGCCGAAGAACGTATTCGTCTTCTCGATCTCGCCCGGCCTCGTGCGGACGGCGATGACCGAGCGGTTCGGCGAGGACCTGCCCTGGACGCCGCCCGAGTGCGCGCCGCGACTCGTGCACGCGCTCGCGACGGGCGAGTTCGACGCGCTCGCCGGCCGCTATCTCCACGCAGAGCACGATCCGCCCGAGAAGCTCCGGGATCGGATCGACGAGATCCTCGCCGGCGACCTGAACGCGATTCGCCTCCGCCGGTGAGCGAACGCGTCGTTCTCTGTTTCGGAGACTCGAACACCTTCGGCTGGATTCCGGGTGGGCTCGGCCGGTTCGATCCCGGCGTCCGCTGGCCCGGAGTGCTCGCGGCGGAGCTCGGCGAGGGCTGGCGCGTGATCGAAGAAGGCCTGCCCGGCCGCACGACGGTGTTCGAGGATCCTTTCCGGCCCGGCGCGATGAACGGGCGAGCGTATCTCGGGCCGTGCCTGCTGTCCCACGAGCCCGTGGACCTGCTCGTCCTCTTCCTCGGGACGAACGACCTCGATCCCCGGTACACGGTGACGGCCGACGAGATCGCCCGCGGGGTTGCGGTGCTCGCGCACGTCGCCGCGACGACGCGCTACCGGGTGAGCTCGCCGCCCGCCGTCCTTGCGCTCGGACTGCCGCGCCTCGGCCGGCTCGACCCGCCCGAGGCGTATCCCGGCGTCGCGGCGAAAGCCGAAGCGCTCCCTGCCGCGCTCCGCGCGATCACCCAAGCCGAGGGCATCGATCTCCTCGAGCTGCACGACGCCGTCGCCTATTCGGACGTGGACGGCTTCCACCTCGACGAGAGCGGCCACCGGTCGATCGGAGAGGCGGTCGCGCGACGCCTCGGCCACATGTTCTAGACTCTGAGGCGAAAACTATGCGCCTCGCACTCGCCCAGATCGACCCGACCGTCGGCGATCTCGACGGCAACCGCGCCCTCATCCTCGACCGGCTCGAGGCGGCGAAGGACGCCGGCGCCGACGTCGTCGTCTTCCCCGAGCTCGCCGTCACCGGCTACCCGCCCGAGGACCTCCTCCTGCGGCCCGGGTTCATCCGCGCCGCCGAGCGCTCGCTCGAGGAGATCGCGCGCTCCTCTCGGGGCGCGACGCTTCTCGTCGGCACGCCGCATCTCGACCGCGACCTCTACAACGCGTGCGCCGTCTGCAGCGGTGGCGAGGTGAAGGCGCTCGTGAAGAAGCGCTTCCTCCCGAATTACGGCGTCTTCGACGAGTTCCGCTACTTCGCGCCCGGGAACGAGCTCTACCTCTTCGAGGAGGGCGACGCGCTCGTCGGCGTGACCGTGTGCGAGGACATGTGGCAGCCGGGCCCGCCGGCGACCGACCTCGCTCTCGCCGGCGCGCAGCTCCTCGTCAACGTGTCGGCGTCGCCGTTCCACGTCGGCAAGGATCGGGAGCGCGAGGAGATGTT
>DASXLN010000221.1:0-3396 GCA_036496165.1 Gaiellaceae bacterium
ATGTGACTCATCCGAGAAGTCGCTGTCGCGGCCGTGGTGATCCAGGGCACAGAGGCATCTGCGCGTCAAACCAGAGCGCGTAGCGCATCATTCCGCCGCGGGAGCGGCCTTGCCGGCGAGGATCTCGGTCAGCGACTCGACGTCGACCTGGCTGAGGATCGTCTCCGGCCCCGCAGCCTTGAGCCGCGCCTGGTACTCCGCGCGCAGGATGTCGATCTTCCCGTGCAGCATGCGGCGCTCGTACGAGATCTCTCGCTCCTCTACCTGCAGCTGCTGGATCAGCTGCTTGAGATCGGCGTCGGTCAGCGTGGCAAGGTCAGGCAGAAGTTCCACGGGGGCCTTTCGCTCGCAGGGTCAACCTCACCTTTAGACTTTACCCTACGTTCGCGCCGTGGCGGCCTCTCCCTGCGCGATCTCGTCCACCATCCCCCGCAGCTCGGCGATGAGCTGCTCGGATGCCTCCACCGTCTCGCCCTCGGCGTAGAGGTGCAGGACCGGCTCGTCCGGATCGGGCAGCACCTCCGCCCAGCCGCGGTCGTCGAAGACCTTGATCCCGTCCGTCAGGTCGAGATCCCGGCCCGAAAGGCGCTCGTTCAGGACGCGCATGACGAGCCCCTTGAGCGACCATGGGCACGCGAGCTGGCGGTGGACGAGCGTCGGCCGCGGCAGCTCGGCGACGATGTCCGAGATCGGACGGTGCACCGGCGCGAGGAGCTCGAGGAGCTTCACGAGGCTTGCGACCGCGTCGTAGCCGGGCAAGAAGTCGGGGAACACGTAGCCCCCGCCCACGGCGCCTCCGAAGACGACGTTCTCGTCCGCGGCGACACGCGTCAGCTCCTGGAGCGATGCCCCCGTCCGGACGATCTCGAGCCCCGAGCCTTCGACGAGCCGGTCGACTTGGCTCGTCACCGTCACCGGGAAGGCGAGCCGCCCCGTTCTCCCGTTCGAGCCGATGAGCCTGAGATACAGCAGCAGCGCCTGCTCGACCGGGATCTCGCGCGCCTGCTCGTCGACGAGGTAGAGGCGCTCGCCCGGCCGGTCGAAGACAGCGCCGAGGTCGGCGCCGACCGCGGTTACGAGGCGCTTCGCCTGCCCGAGTGACGCTTCCAGCGGGCTCCCTCCATCGGGGTTGCCGTCGTTCGGGAACGCGTGCGCAGCGACGACCTCGACGCCGAGCGGGTCGAGCACGAGCGGCAGGACGTACGACGCGGCCGAGAACCCGTAGTCGACGACGATGCGAAAGCCGCGCGCACGGACGGCGCCGACGTCGACCGTCGACAGGAGATCGCTCGCGTAGGTCTCTCTCGCGCGCGCGGGATACGAGATGCGACCGACGTCGCCGGCCGCGACTCGGCGGATCTCGCCGCGAGTGAAGTGCTTCTCGACCTCCTTCTGCGTCGCTGCGCCCATCTCGATCCCCGGCGGCTCGAAGAACTGGATGCGCACCGCCTCCGGGTCGTTCGGGCTGACGCCGACGTGGACCCCCGCGTCGTAGCCCTCCGACTTGACGAGGTGGCGCGCGACCGCGGCCGGGATGACGCGCAGGTCGGCGACGTCGACGCCGGTCGACGACAGCCCCGAGATCATCGCGCGCTTGATCATCCGGCATGCGGGCGTCCCCTCACGCGAGGCGACGATGCGTGCGCCCCGCTTGAGCGCAGTGCCGAGCGCCGCAGCGAGGCGCACGGCGACGTCGGGAGTCAGGTCGACGTTGACGAGGCCGGAGACGCCGTCCTTCCCGAAGATGCGCGCAGTGCCGCGTGACTCCCAGATGAGGCTCTCGAACAGATGCGCGCCGGTCTCGACCTCCTTGTACGGGTAGATGCGGACGCCGGGCATGATCACGCTCTCCGCGCCGATCGTCACCTCGTCGCCGATGGCGACTCCCTCGTGCACCCGCACGTGTGCGCGCAGGTCGCACGAGCGCCCGACGATCGCCCCCTCGACGACGGCGCTGCGGCCGATGTACGTCGACGCGTCGATGATCGAGCGCGTCACGCGCGCGCGCTCGCGCAACGTCACGCTGGTCGAGAGGACGGAATAGGGGTCGACCGTCGCCTCCGGCGCGAGGCGGCAGTAGTTGCCGAGGAACGCGGGCCCCTCGATCGCGTCGAGGTCGTGGACGTCGACGCCCTCGCCGAGCCAGATGTTCCCGCGCAGCCGGATGCCGGAGATCTCGAGCCGCACCTTCTCGTCGAGCGCGTCGAAGTTCGCCTGCCGGTACTGGTCGAGGTTGCCGATGTCCTGCCAGTAGCCGTCGAGCACGCAGCCGTAGATCGGCCGTCCCATCTCGAGCAGCAGCGGGAAGAGCTCCTTCGAGAAGTCGAAGGGCCGATCGGTCGGCACGTGCTTCAGCACCTCCGGCTCGAGCACGTAGATGCCGGTGTTGATCGTGTCGGAGAACACCTGGCCCCAGGACGGCTTCTCGAGGAAGCGCTCGACGCGACCGTCCTCGTCGGTGACGACGATGCCGAACTCGAGCGGGTTGTCGACCGACTTCAAGCCGATCGTCACCGACGCCTGCTTCTCGCGATGGAACTCGACGAGCCGGCCGAGGTCGACGTCGCAGAGCGCGTCGCCGGAGATGACGAGGAACGTGTCGTCGAGCCGCCCGGTGGCGAGCCGCACCGATCCTGCGGTTCCGGCCGGCGATTCCTCGACGGAGTACGTGAGATTCATTCCGATCGTCTCGCCCGTGCCGAAGTACCCGCGGATCGCCTGCGGCAGGAACGCGACGGTGACGATCACGTCCTCAAAGCCGTGCCGCTTGAGCAGGTCGAGGATGTGCTCCATGCACGGCTTGCCGAGGATCGGCACGAGCGGCTTCGGCTGGTTGGATGTGAGGGGACGAAGACGCGTGCCCTCGCCGCCCGCCATGACGACGGCCTTCATCGTTTCAAGACTTTCCACGCTTCGCGCACGTACAACATCGCAGCTGCGACCGCTGCACCCAGCCCGATCCAGAAGAGCCACAGGGGCCATTCGGTGGCGTCGTGCGTCACGATGCGGAAGCCGATCGCCGCGTACAGGAGCCACGTCGCGGCCTTCCCGAGCAGGTTCACGTCGAGCTCGATCCCGCGCGGCGCGAGCACGCGCCAGCCGACGAGGAGCAGCAGGTCGCGCGCGGCGATGACGACGAGCGCGGCCCACGGCAGGCGTCCGTAGACGACGAGCAGGATCACTGCGGCGTCGATCATCAGCCGGTCCGCGAGGGGGTCGGCGATCTTGCCGAAGCGCGACTCGACGTGCCAGAGACGCGCGAGGAACCCATCGATCTGGTCGGTGACGCCGGCGGCGCCGAAGACGAGCCCGGCCGGCCAGCTGTGCGCGTCCCCCGCCGCGACCATCAGCACGACGAAGACCGGAATGACGGCGAGCCGCGCGAGGGTCAGCGCG
>DASXLN010000222.1:0-17256 GCA_036496165.1 Gaiellaceae bacterium
CGCTGCGCGTTGAGCTTGGCCACGATCTGGCCGGGGCTGACGGCCGCGATGAGCGCGAGAAGGAGGAGCCGCACTGCGGCGATCATCTCATTCGATGTTCGCCTGTACCAGGTACCTGCGGCCGGCGAAGGTCGGTGAGGGCTGAACGACTGGAACCTGGTACCGGATCAGGAAAATGGGCGAGAAAGAAAGGGCGAGCCGGCGAGCCCGTACCGCCAGGTCTGCTCGACCGCGCGCGTGATTCCGATGCGCGGCCCGGTGACGATCTCGGGCTCGCCCTTCCGCTCGAGCAGCGCGAACGGCGCCTCGTCGAGCGCGAGCCCATCGTGCTCGCGCGTGATCGCGAGCGCCTGGCAAAGCTTCCCGGGACCAGAGCACAATGCACGATCTGCAAGATAGCCGCGGCGCGCGCGCATCGCCTCGATGCCATGTTCCGGCGCGAGTGCACGGATGAGCGCCGCCTCCGCTCTCCCCTCGACGTCGCACACGAAGTTGAGGCACCAGTGGATGCCGTACGAGCGGTAGACATACGCGTGGCCGGGCGGCCCGAACATGACGGCGTTCCGCTTGGTCGGCCCGCGGAACGCGTGGCTCGCCGGGTCCTCCTGGTCGTATGCCTCGACCTCGACGATCGGCCCGCCGACACCGTCGACGAGGAGCGTCACGCCGATCAGGTCCGGCGCGACCTCGTGCACCGGGCGGGCGAAGAAGTCACGTCCGAGCACTGGCGTCATATCGAAGAAGAAGGGGGAACATCGCGACGACGACGAGCGTGCCGACGATGCAGCCGATGCCGCCGGATACGATCGAGAAGCGGAGGCTCGTCAGCTGCGCGACCACGCCCGCCTCGAGGTTGCCGAGCGACGGCGTGCTTGCGATCTGTGCGAACTCGATCCCGCCGAGGCGTCCGCGCATGTGGTCCGGCGTCACCGTGAGCACGATCGTCGAACGGAAGATGGCGCTCACCTGGTCGGCTGCCCCTGCAACCGCGAGTAACGCGAGCGCGAGCCAGAGCGTGTGCGTGAAGCCAACGGCGGTGATCGCGGCGCCCCAGCCGCAGACGGAGAGGACGATCGCGCGGCCCTGCATCCGCACGCGCATCGCCCAGCCGGAAAGGAGCGAGACGATGAACGCGCCGACTGCCGGCGCCGCGAACAGATAGCCGACCGACGCCGGGTCGCGGAACACGTGCTGCGCGAGCGCCGGGAACAGCGAGCTCGGCATCCCGAGCACCATCGCGAGCGAGTCGATGAGGAAGAACGAGAGGACGAGATGCTGCATGCGCAGGTACCGAAAGCCGTCGACGATCGTCCCGAGCGTCATGCGCGGCGCATCCTCCTGCGGCGGGACCGGCGGCAGCCTGTAGGCGAGAACGAGCGAGAGCAAGATCCCGCCGAGCGAGACGCCGTACGTCGCCGCGAAGCCGATCGACGTGATGAGGACGCCGGCGATCGCAGGCCCTGCGACGAGGCCGAGGTTGTTGTAGAGCCCGTTCAGCGCCGCGGCGGCCGGCAGCTGCTCGAGCGGCACGAGCCGCGCCGTGATCGAGCGGATCGCGCCGGCACCGAGCGAGAACGACGACCACGCGACGAAGCCGAGCACGAACACGAGCGCGACGTTCGGCCGCCCCGCGGCGGAGATGGCGACGAACGCGGCCGACGCGACCGCGATGCCCGCAGTGCTCGCGATCAGGAGCGCGCGCCGGTCGCGCGTGTCCGCGAGCGCGCCGCCGAGGATCGTGAACACGACGAGCGGGACGAACTGGACGAGCGCGACGAGCCCGACGTCGAGCGTCGATCCCGTCAGCCGGTAGACCTGCACCGGCACGAGGACGAGCATCATCCGCCATGCGACGTACGCGATCGACTGGCCGACCCAAAGGCGGCGGAAGGCGGGCGAGCCCCGCAGCGGCCCGACGTCCACCGCGAGCCGGCGGACGGCGCCGCTCAAATGGCGTTCGAAAGAACTTCGGCGACGCGCTCCTGCGCGTCGCGCTCGAGCGCAGTGAAGAACGGTAGGGCGAGCGTCCGCGAGCTCAGGTCCTCCGAGACGGGGCACATGCCTTCGCGGAAGCCGTAACGCTCGCGCATGTACGGCTGCAGGTGGATCGACGGGAGATAGCGGTTGTAGCCGATGCGCTCGCGCTCGAACGTCGCGATGACCCGCTCGCGCGTGTCGTTGTCCGGCAGCGCGACGACGTAGACGAACCACGACCGCGTGTGGTTCTTGTCGTCGGCGCAGGGGAGCTCGACGCCGGGAAGGTCGGCAAGGAGCTCGTCGTAGCGGGCGGCGACCTGCGAACGCAGCGCGAGGATCTCGTCGAGCTTCTCGAGCTGGCCGATGCCGATCGCGGCGGCGATGTCGTCGAGGCGGTAGTTGTAGCCGAGGCGCACGTGCTCGAGCCAGCCGCCGTCGTCGCCGCGGCCCTGGTTGCGGAGCGAGCGCAGCAGGCGCCACTCCTCCTCGGAGTGCGTCGTCACCATCCCGCCTTCGCCGGTCGTCATCTGCTTGTTCGGATAGAAGGCGAAGACCGCGCTGACCCCCTGCGAGCCGAGCGTCGCGCCCTTGTACCGGGCGCCGAGCGCCTCGCACGAGTCGTCGATGAGCGCGAGCCCGTGCGCGTCCGCGATCGCGCGGATCTCGTCGAGCTCGCACGGATACCCGTAGATGTCGACGGCGACGATCGCCTTCGTCTTCGGCGTGATCGCAGCCTCGACCGCGGCCGGGTCCATGTTCAGCGTGCGCGGATTGATGTCGGCGAAGACCGGCACCGCCCCTGAGTAGATGAAGCAGTTCGCCGAAGCTGCGAACGAGTAGGGCGACGTGATCACTTCGTCGCCGGGACCGATGCCGGCGGTGATGCACAGCAGATGGAGCCCGGCCGTCCCCGACGACACGGCGGCCGCGTACGGCGCACCGACCTTCGCCGCGAACAGCTCCTCGAAGAGGTCGATGTTCGGACCGAGCGACAAGCGCCCCGACCGCATCACCTCGAGGACGAGCTCTGCCTCGCGCTCGTCGAGGTACGGCCCCGAGAGCGGGACCGCGCCGACCTCCTGCTTCACGCCTGCGTGCGGCTCGGCGCGTACTCGAGCCACTGCGCCCAACGCTCGCTGCGCCCGTGCACCGTGTCGAGATAGGCCTGCTGCAGCTCGAGCGTCACCGGTCCGGGCGGTCCGACGACCTGGTCGTCGACCTCGCGGATCGGCGTCACCTCGGCGGCGGTGCCGACCATGAACACCTCGTCGGCGAGGTAGAGATCGGTGCGGATCAGCGGCTTCTCGACCACGCGGTAGCCGAGGTCCTGTGCGATCTGGATGACCGTGTCGCGCGTGATCCCGTGGAGGATCGACGCGGAGAGGTCGGGCGTGTACACGACGCCCTCTCGCACGACGAAGATGCTCTCGCCGGAGCCGTCGGCGATGAAGCCCTCGGCCGTGAGGAGGATCGCCTCCTGGTAGCCGGCGCGCAGCGCCTCGCCGACAGCGAGCATCGAGTTGATGTACACACCCGTCGCCTTCGCAGCGTGCGGGATGACATTCGGGCCGACGCGCTGCCAGCTCGAGACCTTGACGCGGATGCCGTCGCGCAGCCCCTCCTCGCCGAGGTACGTGCCCCATGGCCACGACATGATCGCGACGTCGACGGGATTGCCCTGCGACCCGACACCGAGCTCGCCGTACCCGAAGAACGCGATCGGGCGGAGGTAGCACTCGGGCAGCTCGTTCGCGCCGACGACCTCCCACGCGGCCGTCTTCAATTCCTCGACCGAGTACGGCAGCTCCATGTAGAGGAGCTTCGCCGAGCTCTCGAGCCGCTGCATGTGCTCGGTCAGCCGGAAGATGGCGGTGCCGCGGTCGGTGTCGTACGCGCGGACGCCTTCGAAGACGCCGGATCCGTAATGGAGGCCGTGCGTGCCGACGTGAACGGTTGCGTCCGCCCAGTCGACGAGCTCGCCGTTCATCCAGATCTTGTTCGTCTCCTGCACGGGACCCATCGTACCCCTCGCGTCCGCCGTCAAGCTTCGATGAGAT
Source organism: Gaiellaceae bacterium (assembly GCA_036496165.1). GTDB lineage: Bacteria > Actinomycetota > Thermoleophilia > Gaiellales > Gaiellaceae > Palsa-739. Next base: position 4,035 of record DASXLN010000222.1, read on the forward strand.
CGCCGATCTCCGCTTTGGCGAGGCGGACGAGGTCGGTCGGGGCGATGCCTGCCAGGTGACGGTCGGATCCGGCACCGATCCATACGATCTCGTGCCGGAGCAGGCTCCGGTCCATGAGGACGCGAGAGACGTTCGGCGTCGGGAACGGCGCGACCGCGCCTGGCTCGAAGCCCGTCGCCGCCACGACCTCCTCCGGCTTCGCAACCCGCGCGTACCGGGCGCCGGCAGCGGCCGCGAGCCGCTGCGCGTCGGCGCGCTTGTCGCCCGGGATGAGCGCGAGCAACGGACGCTCGTCGCACACGAAGACGAGCGACTTGACGATCTCGGCCCGGGTCGCCCCGACCGCGCGAGCTGCGTCCACGGCCGTCGGGGTGCCGGCCACGAACTCCTCCAGCCGAGCGTCGACAGCGGCCTCTCGCAGCACCGCGGCGACCCGCTCGACCGGCTCGGGCCACGTGTTCACGCCCATCAGGCTAGTGAACGAACCCGATTCGCGCACTCGCCCGTTGTGTTGTCTCAGCGACAAACAGACGGAGGGAGACGAGTGGACTCGCCAGAGGAACGAAAAGCCCGTACCGAGTCGGCGTTCCGCGAGGTGAACGAGCGGATCGCCGAGAACGCACGACGGTTCGACGCAGGTTCCACAGAGTTCATCTGCGAATGCGACGACCCGCTCTGCACCGAGCGCGTCGAAGCAACGCTCGAGGAATACGAGGACGTGCGTGCAGACGGCGCGCGCTTCCTGCTCGCCATCGGACACGGGGACAACAGCATCGAGCGCATCGTCGATCGACGTGAGGACCACGACATCGTCGAGAAGGTGAGCAACGCGGCGCGCACGCTCGTACGCCGGCTCGACCCGAGAGCCGCGGAGGCGTAGGTCAGAGCTCGATCACGCGGGCGTCGTCGAAGCCCTCGGCGCGAATGCGCTCGACGAGCTCCGCCGGCGGCCGCGTATCGACGCTCAGCACCATCAGCGCCTTGCCGCCGCGGCGGCTGCGCGACACCGTCATGTTCGCGATGTTGACTCCGGCGTCGCCGAAGAGCGTGCCGACGCGCCCGATCACGCCGGGAACGTCGTCGTAGCGGAAGAGGACGAGAAGCGGGGCCAGCTCGAGCTCGATGTCGAAGCCGAGCGCGCTCACGAGCCACGGGCGGTTCTCACTGCCGATGGTCGTCCCGGCGACGCGTGTGCGCTCGTCGCCGCGCTCGATCTCGACGCGCAGGAGGTTCGTGTAGTCGCGCGCGGAATGCGAGCGCTCCTCGCGCACCTCGATGCCACGCTCGCGCGCGATCAGCGGCGCGTTGACGTAGTTCACCGGCCGGTCCGCCCTGCCCTGGAACGCGCCGTTCAACGCGGCAACCGTAAGGAGTCGCGTGTCGTAGTCCGCAATTCCGCCGTACGCAGTGATCGTGATCTCGTCTGCGTGGCCCTGCGCGAGCTCGAGCGCGAGGCGGCCGAGCTTCGCCGCGAGCGGGACGTACGGCCCGAGCACCTCGAGGTCCTCCGCGCCGATCGCCGGGATGTTGACGGCGTTCGTCACAAGGCCGCCTTCGAGCGCGGCCGCAACCTGCTCGGCGACGATGACACCGGCGCGGTCCTGCGCCTCGTCGGTCGACGCCGCGAGGTGCGGCGTAGCGACGACGTTGTCGAGCTCGAGCAGCGGTCCGCTGTACGGCTCCGACGAGAAGACGTCGAGCGCTGCGCCCGCGACCTTGCCGGAGCGCAGCGCGTCGAGCAACGCGTCCTCGTCGACGAGCTGGCCGCGCGCAGCGTTGACGATCCGCACGCCGTCGCGCATGCGCGCGAACGCGCCGGCGTCGATCGACCGCCGCGTCTCGTCGGTCAGCGGCAGATGGAGGGTGACGAACTCGGCTGCGTCGTAGACGTCCTCGGGCGTCTCCACTCGCTCGGCGCCGAGCTCGCGGAAACGCTCCGCCGCGACGTATGGGTCGTACGCGACGACGTGCATCCCGAGACCGAGCGCGCGGCGTGCGACCTGCTGCCCGATGCGCCCGAAGCCGAGCACGCCGAGCGTCTTGCCGGCGAGCTCGATGCCGCCGTACGTCTTGCGCTCCCAGCGCCCCTGCTTCAGCGCCGCGTGCGCCTGCGGGATGTTGCGCGCGAGCGCGACGAGCAGGCCGATCGTGTGCTCGGCCGCGGAGACGACGGTCGACTCGGGCGCGTTCGCGACGACGATGCCGCGTCGCGTCGCCGCCTCGACGTCGACGTTGTCGACGCCGACGCCCGCGCGTCCGATCACCTTGAGATTCGTCGCCAGCGCGATGAGGTCGGCGGTGAGCTTCGTCGCCGAGCGGACGACGATCGCGTCGTAGCGGTCGACGATGTCCTCGAGCGGCGACTCGAGGTCGACGTCGACGTCGAAGCGCGCGCGCAGGAGATCGACTCCGGCGTCGGCAATCGACTCGCGTACGAGGACTTTGGCGGTCACGCCACGGAGGTGTGCTCGTACGCCTCGAGCGCCGCGGTGACGGCGACGCCGCGCTCGACGTCTGCTCCGAGATCGGCGGCGACGATCTCGATCGCGGCGAGCGCGGTGGTGATGTCGAAGACGTCGAACCAGCCGATGTGGCCGATGCGGAAGATCTTTCCCTTGAGGTCGCCCTGCCCGCCGGCGAGCGTGATGCCGAACCGGTCGCGGACGCCGGAGATGATCTCCGCCGCATCCGGCGTGCGAACCGCGGTGACGACCGCGCTGCGGTCCTCGTCCGGCGAGAAGAGCTCGAAGCCCATCGCCTTCACGCCGGCGCGGGCGGCGCGGCCGAGGCGCACGTGCCGTTCGAAGGCCGGCTCGAGCCCCTCGTCGAGCAGCAGGCCGAGGGCGACGTCGAGCGCCGCGACGAGCGACACCGGCGGCGTGAACGGCGCGTCGAGCTTGCGTTGCGCGCTCCGTGTCCGCTCCCAGTCGAAGTAGAACCGCGGGCTCGAGCCGCGCGCGGCGAGCGCCGCCTCCGAGACGGCCGCGAGCCCGAGCCCCGGCGGCGTCATCAACGCCTTCTGCGAGCCCGAGACGACGACGTCGAGGCCCCATGCATCGGTCTCGCACGGCACGGCGCCGAGGCTCGAGACCGCGTCGACGACGACGAGCGCTCCCGCCTCCTTCGCCGCAGCCGCGACCGCCTGCACGTCGGCGACGACGCCCGTCGAGGTCTCCGACTGCACGACCCACACCGCCTTCGCCTCGCGCTCCGCGAGCCGCGCGCGCACGTCGTCCGGATCAGGTGTCTCGCCCCATGCGTACTCCAACCGGTCGACGTCGGCGCCGTACGCGGCGGTCATCGCCGCCCACCGCTCGCCGAAGCTGCCGGCAGAGACGACGAGATGCCGTTCGCCCGGCGAGACGAGGTTCACGACGGCGGACTCGAACGCGCCGGTCCCCGACGCCGTGAACAGGAGGACGTCCGACTCGGTGCGGCACACGTCGCGCAGGCGCGCGAGGCAGCGCTCGTAGATCGGCCGGAAGTCGGGGCTGCGGTGGTGCACGACCGGCTGGCCCATCGCCGTCAGGACTTCCGGCGGCACGGGTGTCGGACCGGGCGTGAACAAGTACTTCTTCACTCTGGCTGCCACACTACCGCCGGTCGTGGACGCCCTTCTTGCATTTGCAGCCGCGTTGATCGCTTTACGTCTGGCGGGAAAGCTCTTCGCGCGGCGCGCGCAGTCACACATGCGTCTGTGGGCGTGGTCGCTCGCCGCGTACGCCGTCTCCGCAGGCGCGATCGCCTGGGGCGAGGCGGCGCAATGGGACGCGCGTGCGTTCCGCGTCTACTACGCCGCCGGTGCGCTGCTCACCGCGCCGCTTCTCGGCCTGGGGTCGCTCGCCCTCGCCGGATGGCGGCGCGCCGGCGCCGTCGCGCTCGCCTACGCCGGGCTTGCCGCCGGCATCGCGCTCGCGATTCCGGTCCACGGCGCGTTCGCGGCGCACGGGATCCCGCCCGCCCAGGACCACCTTGCTTTCGCCCCCGCTCGGCTGCTCGCGATCGTCGCCAACATCGTCGGGACGCTGGCCGTCGTCGCGGTCGCGCTCCGCTCCTTCCGGCGCCGCCCGGTCGGCAACGCGCTCATCGTCCTCGGCGTCGCCGCCGCAGCGGCGGGAAGCGGGCTCGCGGGGCTCGGCGCGGGCGGGGCCGCGGTCGGAATCGCCATCGGCGCAGCCCTTTTGTATTGCGGGTTCGTGGCTCCGGTGACGATTCCGAGAAGGTTTATTCACACGGTCTTTACGAAATCGCCCCTAGGGTGACCTAACGCATAGCCGCGCCAAGTGGTGCGTCCCCCGTGCGGCGGGGGATCCCCAGCCCACTCGGCCTACGACAGTGCAAACGACCTCTGGGAGGACCTTTTGCGGCGATTACTCCTGGCTTCGGCCATGTTGTTCCTGTTCTGCGTCTCTGCGGCCCTCGGCGCCCAGCAACGGGTCGGAGGCACGAGACATTCGGGCCGAACGGCGGCCCTGCACTACCTGGAAGGCCAGCTCCAGCAGTACGAGCAGCGCACCTGGTACTGGCAGCGGCTCACCGGAGCCACGCCCTCCCAGACGGCCGGCCGCACCCTCGCGTCCATGGCCGTCCGGGATCTCGAGCGGACCATCCGTACCTGGCAGCGGCGGGCACTCGCGGCCCACCGGGCGGCCCAGCACCCGCCGCACATGACGCAGTGGATGTGCATCCACCACTACGAAGGCGCCTGGAACGACGTCGGCGGCCCCTACTGGGGCGGCCTCCAGATGAGCCTGACGTTCCAGGAGCACTACGGCGGCTGGATCTTCAAGAGGAAGGGCACCGCCGACCACTGGACGCCGCTCGAGCAGATCTGGACGGCGGAGAAAGCCCTCAAGAGCAGGGGTTTCTGGCCCTGGCCGAACACGGCGAGGATGTGTGGACTGATCTGACATCGTAGTGACTTGACGCTGACGTCATAGTGATGTCATACTGCCGTCATGCAGATCGACGGCTACGTCCAGGCACTCCGGGAAGACCTCGCACGGATCGCGGCGGTCGGCGACGAGTCGACCGCCCGCGCCGCCGGGCTCCTCTCGGTCGCGCTCGAGTCCGCCGTCGGACGGCGCCTCCTCGAGGCGCTCTCCGAAGCTGCGCTCGAGCTGAACAGCCAGCTCGAGGACGGCAGGGTCGAGATCCGGTTCGCCGGCAGCGACCCCGAGCTCGTCTACGTCCCCGACGAGGAGTCCGCCCCGCCGGCGGCGGAGGCCGACGAGGCGTTCACCGCCCGCATCACCTTGCGGCTCCCCGAGAGCCTGAAGACCCGGCTCGACGCGGCCGCCTCCCTTCACGGCGTCTCCGTGAACACGTGGCTCGTGCAGGCGCTCCACCGGACGCTCGAGCCCCGCACCCCGTCCGGCGGCAGCCGCCGCCGGCTGACCGGCTACGGCCGGAGCTGAAAGGAGTCGAGATGATGATCCTCAGCCCGCCCCCGACCGTTCGCATCCACTGGATCTACGAGGACCCGGCCGGCGACCCGAAGACCGCCGTCCGCAAGGCCGCCTGAGATGGCCGTCCACACGTTCCACACGCCGGAGCCGGTCGAGCTCGAGGTGAAGGTCCCCGCCGGCGACATCGACGTCGAGACGGTCGACGGCGACGAGTCCACGGTTGTCGTCGAGGGCTCGGACAAGCTCGTCGAGCAGACGTCCGTCGAGCTCGTCGGCAATCGCCTCGTCGTCGAGCTCCGCAGCAAGGGCGCATTCGGCATCTCGATCTCCATCGGCGACTTCAGCTTCGGCGGCACGCGCCTGCGCATCCGGGTTCGCGTCCCCCATGCGAGCAGGGCCGCGCTCTCGACCGCCGCGGCGGACATGGAGCTTCGCGGCCAGTACGCCGCGCTCGAGGTGAAGAGCGCGGCGGGCGACCTCATGGTCGAGGGCGACATCGCCGGCGACGCCGAGATCAAGTCGGTCAGCGGCGATGTCCGCCTCCGGTCTGTCGGCGGCGAGCTGCGCGTGCAAACGGTGAGCGGCGACGTGACCGCAGCGTCCGTCGGCGGCGACGTCACGTCGAAGACGGTGTCCGGTGACGTACGCGTCGAGTCGGCGCGCGCAGGGCACGTCACCGTGCAGTCGGTGTCGGGCGACATCGAGGTCGGCGTCGCGGCGGGAACGAATCTCGACGTCGACGCGGGCTCCGTCTCCGGCGATCTCACGTCCGACGTGCCGCTCGGCAGCGACGCGGGCAACCTCGGCGACGGCCCGATGCTCGTCGTCCGTGGCAAGACGGTCAGCGGGGACTTTCGGGTATTCAGAGCGGCGTGACGCCCGTCACGCCGCTCAGGCGGAACCGCGACTTCATCCTGCTGCAGTCCGGACAGGTGCTCTCGACGATCGGGTCGGAGTCGACCGCGATCGCGTATCCACTGCTCGTCCTCGCGATCACGCACTCGCCGGCGAAGGCGGGAATCGTGGGCTTCGCGCGCATCCTCCCGTGGGCGGTGTTCGGCTTCGCCGCCGGCGTCGCCGTCGACCGGCTTCCACGGAAGGCGATGATGCTCACCTCCGACGTCGTGCGCGCCGCGGCGATGGCGAGCATCGTCGTCGCCATCGCGGTCGGTCACATCACGTTCGTCCAGATCGCCGCGATCGCATTCCTCGAGGGGACGTTCTTCGTCTTCTTCAACATCGCGGAGATCGGCGCGCTGCGCTCGGTCGTCCCGTCGCCACAGCTGCCCACCGCCGCGGCGGCGGAGCAGGCGCGCTATTCGACAGTGACGCTCGTCGCGCCGCCGCTCGGCGGGGCGCTGTTCGGCGTCACGCGCATGCTTCCGTTCCTCGCCGGCGCCCTGTCGCCGGCCTTCTCGCTCGCGACGCTGCTCGCCATTCGTACTCCGTTCCAGGAGGAACGCGAACGCGACGAAGCGCCACTTCGCACCCAGATGGCGGAGGGCTTCCGCTTCCTCTGGCAGCGGCCGTTCCTGCGCACCTGCGCGCTCATGTTCACGTGGTCGAACCTCGCGTTCGAGGGTCTCTTCCTGATCGTGATCGTCGTCGGCCACCGGCAAGGCCTGTCGAGTGGCGCGATCGGAGGGCTCATCGCCGTGTTCGGCATCAGCCAGCTCGTCGGCTCGATTCTGTCGCCCCGCTTCCAGAAGCTGCTCTCGATGCGCTCGATCGTCATCCTCTCGCTGTGGCTGCAGGCCGGCATCGTCGGCTTCGTCATCGACCCGAGCATCTACGTCCTGCTCGTCTGCGTCATCCCGATGGCGCTGTTCTTCCCGACCGTGAACGCGGTCGTGATCGGCTACCGCGTCGCGACCACGCCCGACCGCCTGACCGGTCGCGTGAACAGCGTCGCGCGAACGATCGCGTTGTGCGGCGCGCCGTTCGGCCCCCTCGCTGCCGGCGTGATGCTCGGCTCGCTGTCGCCGCGAACGACCGTCGCCGTGTTCACCGCCCTCCTCGCCGCGGTCGCGTCGTTCGCGTCCCTCTCGCCCGCGATTCGGAACGCGCCGAGCCTCGACGAGCTGGCGCAGCCGGTCGTCAGCGAGCCAGTCGTTCCAGAAGCAATCGGTTGACGACCTTCGGGTCGGCCTTGCCGCCGGTCTCGCGCATCACCTGGCCGACGAAGAAGCCGAGCACGCCCTCCTTTCCCCCCTTGTACGTCTCCACCTGGCCGGGGTTCGCGGCGAGCACCGCGTCGATGACGGGGACGAGTGCGTCCTCGTCGCCGACCGCGGCATCGGCGAGGTAGTCGGCCGCGTCGATCGGCGCCTCGCCGGCGGCGGCGAACGCGCGGTCGAGCGCCTCGCGCGTGACATTCGCCTGCAGGATGGCCGCCAATGCAGGCGCGTTCTCCGGCAGGAAGTCGCCGCGGTTCATGGCGACCGCTGACGCGGTCGCTAGCGAGAGTCCCTCTGCCGCGAGGAGCGCCGCCTTGCGATCGTTCCCGGTCATGACGAGCTCCGTCGCTCGCTCGAGGTCGATCTCCTTCGCCAGCCGCGCGATGCGCGCCGCGGGCAGCTCGTGCAGCTCACTGCGCAGGCGCTCGACGAGCTCCGCCGGCGGCTCGACCGGGACGAGGTCGGGCTCGGGGAAGTAGCGGTAGTCGTCCGCCTCTTCCTTCGAGCGATGCACGGTGAGACGGTCGGTGTCGGCGTCGTAGTCGTACGTCGACTGCACGACCTCCCCCCCCGCCTCGTGCGCCGCCACCTGCTGCCGCGCGGCGGCCTCGATCGCGCGGCCGATGAACGTGAAGGAGTTCATGTTCTTGATCTCCCACCGCGGCCGGAACGCGGTCTCGCCGCGCTCGCGCACCGAGACGTTGACGTCGGCGCGCAGTGTTCCCTTCTCCATCTCCGCATCCGACACGCCGAGCTCGACGATCGTCTGGCGGAGCAGACGGAGGAAGCGGAGCGCCTCGTCGGCCGAGTGCATCTCGGGCTCGGTGACGATCTCGAGCAGCGGCGTTCCGCCGCGGTTGAAGTCGACGAGCGACGCCGTCGCGCCGACGGAGCGGCCGGTCGCGCCGCCCGCATGCACGGTCTTCGCCGCGTCCTCCTCGAGATGCGCGCGCACGATCCCGACGACCTCCTCCCCGTCCTCGGTCGGGACCGCGAGCTTCCCACGGCCGCACAGTGGCGCCTCGTACTGGCTGATCTGGTAGCCCTTCGGCAGGTCGGGATAGAAGTAGTTCTTCCGCGCGAAGATCGCGCGGCCGGCGATCTCGCAGTCGAGTGCGAGCCCGAGCTTGATCGTGTACTCGATCGCCCGCCCGTTCGGCACCGGCAGCGCACCGGGGTGCGCGAGACAGACGGGGCATGTACGCGAGTTCTCGTGCGCGCCGTACTCGAGCTCGCACCGGCAGAACATCTTCGTGCGCGTCTTCAGATGCGCGTGCACCTCGAGGCCGACGACGGTCTCCCACTCAGCCACCGAGTCGCTCCTTCGCCTCACGCACTGCCGCCTCGATGTCCTCCTGCACCTCGACCATGCCGACCCGGTGCTCGAGCACGCCGTGTCGCTCGATCAGCCACAGCTCCCGCTCGCCCGCCTCGAGCTGCAGCTTGAGCTCTCCGACGAGGACGGCGCGTGAACCGTCGAGCACGCGCGGCGGCGCGCCGAACACTCGCTGGACAGCGGGGATGAACTCGGCCGCGGGATCCTCGAACCTCATCGCAACCGCTCCGGGACGACGTCGAATGCGATCGCCTGCTCGAGCGCATGCCCGACGCGGAACAACGCGTTCTCGGAGAACTGCGGCCCGATCAGCTGCAGCCCGACCGGCAGCCCGTCGGAGAGGCCGCACGGGATGTTCAGCCCCGGCAGGCCCGCCATGCACGACGGGATCGTCAGCAGGTCGGACGCGTACATCGCCAGCGGATCCGCGGTCCTACCGCCGAGCTCGAAGGCAACGGTCGGCGACGTCGGCGTGACGAGCACGTCGAAGCGCTCGAACGCCTGCGCATGCTCGCGCGCGATCACGGTGCGCACCTTCTGCGCCTGGCCGTAGTACGCGTCGTAGTAGCCGGCCGAGAGCGCGTACGTGCCGACGAGGATGCGCCGCTTCGGCTCGTCGCCGAAGCCCTCGTCGCGCGTGTTCTTGTACATCGCGAGCCGGTCCTCCGAGTGCGGCGAACGAAAGCCGTAGCGCACACCGTCGTAGCGCGCGAGGTTCGACGACGCCTCCGCCGGCGCGATGAGGTAGTAGCACGGAAGGCCGAAGTCGACGGATCGCGGCAGCGAGCACTCCCCCACCTCCGCCCCGAGCTTCGTGCACAGCTCGATCGCGTGCTCGACCGCGCGGCGGACGCCCGGCTCGATCGCCTCGTGCTCGTTCAGCTCGCGCGGGACCCCGACGCGCACGCCCTTGAGGTCGACGCTCTCCGGCAGGACCACCTCGGGCGACTCGACCGTCGTCGAGTCGCACGGGTCGCGGCCGGCGATGACGGAGTAGAGGAAGGCGCAGTCGCGGACGTTCTTCGCGACCGGCCCGACCTGGTCGAGGCTCGACGCGAACGCGACGATGCCGTAGCGCGAGACCGTGCCGTACGTCGGACGCAGGCCGACGTTGCCGCACAGCGCCGAGGGCTGCTTGATCGAGCCGCCGGTGTCGGAGCCGAGCGCCCACGGCGCGAGGCCGCCGGAGACGGCGGCCGCCGAGCCGCCGCCGGAGCCGCCCGGCACGCGCGCGGGATCCCACGGGTTGTGCGTCGGGCCGTACGCGGAGTTCTCCGTCGACGAGCCCATCGCGAACTCGTCGGTGTTCGTCTTGCCGAGGACGCGCAGGCCGTGCTCCTTGCAGCGCGTCGCGACGGTGGAGTCGTACACCGGCACGTAGCCCTCGAGGATCTTCGAGCCCGCGGTCGTCGGTATCCCCTTCGTCCCGATCACGTCCTTCACCGCGATCGGGATGCCCTCGCCGCCGGAGTCCTCGCACACGTGCAGGTAGCAGTGCAGCTCCGGGTCGCGCTCGCCGATCGCCTCGAGGTATGCGGCGAAGAGCTCGGCGCCGGAGACCTCCTTCCGGTCGAGGAGATCCTTCGCCCCTTCCGCGGTGAGCCGCAGGGTGTCGATCACGACGAGCCCCCCGGCGGGACCTTGAAGTAGTCGCCGTCGCGCTCGGGCGCGTTCGCGAGCGCGTCCTCGACGGAGAGGCACGGCCGCGGCTCGTCTTCGGCCCAGACGTTCACGACCTCGAGCGGATGCGACGTCGCCGGCACGTCGGCGAGGTCGAGCTCGGCCACCTTCGAGACCGCGGCGAGGATGTCGTTCAGCTGCACCTCGAGGCGCGCGAGCTCGTCCTCGCGCAGCTCGAGGCGAGCGAGGTCGGCGACGTGGAGCAGCAATTCGCGGGAGATTTCCGGCATGCCTTTGATCCTTCCAGAAACGAAGAGGGCCCCTGTCGGGGCCCTCTCACATCTGAGTCCGACAGGGTTCTAGATCGCCTGGACGTTCGATGCCTGCGCGCCCTTGGGGCCCTGCACAACGTCGAACGACACGCGCTGGCCTTCGGTCAGCGACTTGTAGCCGTCCGCAGCGATCGCCGAGAAGTGGACAAAGACGTCATCGCCGCCTTCGCGTTCGATGAAGCCGAAGCCCTTCTCGTTCGAGAACCACTTTACGGTGCCCTCAGCCAACTGTTCCTCCTACATTCCAAACTACGACGGCACAGCCGCCGACCGACTTAGTGCGCGCCGATATTAGGCTCAGTGCGCGGGATTCGCAAGCCTTCCGCGGCGAGCGCGTGCAGCGGTGACGGTGTTCTGGAGCACCATCGCGATCGTCATCGGCCCGACGCCGCCGGGGACCGGGGTGATGTACCCGGCGCGTTCCGCCGCCGCCGGGTCGACGTCGCCGAGGAGCCCGTCGTCGGTGCGGGTGAGCCCGACGTCGACGACGGTCGAGCCGGGCTTGACCATGTCGGCCGTGACCATGTGCGGCCGGCCGACGGCGGCGACGAGGACGTCGGCCTCGAGCGTGTGCGCCTTCAGGTCGCGCGTGCGCGAGTGACAGATCGTCACGGTTGCGTTGGCGGCGAGGAGGAGCTGGGCCATCGGCTTGCCGACGATCGCCGAGCGGCCGATGACGACGGCGTTCGCTCCGTTGAGTGGGATCTCGTACTCCTCGAGCATGCGCATCACGCCGAGCGGGGTCCCCGGCACGAGCGCCGGGCGGCCGAGGTAGAGGCGGCCGGCGTTCTCGGGATGGATGCCGTCGATGTCCTTCGCGGGGTCGATCGCCTCGATCACCGTCGCCTCGTCGATGTGGCCGGGGAGCGGCAGTTGGACGAGGAGGCCGTCGACGGCGTCGTCGGCGTTGAGCTCGGCGATGAGCGCGAGGACGTCCTCCTGGCTCGTGTCGGCCGGGATGCGGTGGTCGAAGGCTTCGATGCCGGCCGCGGCCGCCGCCTTCTGCTTCAGGTTGATGTAGACGTGCGACGCCGGGTCGTCGCCGACGAGAACGGTGGCGACGCCGACGTGGTCGAGCTCCGCCACCGAGGCGGCGACCTCCTCGCGCACCTTGGCGGCGAGCGCCTTCCCGTCGATGAGCGTGGCGGCCACGGTTCGACCTTATAGCCTGCGCTCGTGCGACTTCCCCGCAAGAACGACGCAGCGTCGATCGCCGCCCGGCGCGAGGCGCTGGGGCTGAACGGCGACGTCGACCTCGCTGCCTATACGAAGGCTGCGGAGTCGATCGTCGGCGTCGTCGAGATCCCGGTTTCGGTCGCGCAGCTCTCGATCGCGCTCGGCCGGTACGAGCTCTCCGACGACGGCGAGGTGGTCGAGACCGGCCGCGAGCTCGAGGACGTCGTTGTCCCGCTCGCGCACACCGAGGGCAGCCTGACGGCGTCTCTGCAGCGCGGCGCACGCGCGGTGGAGGAGTCGGGCGGCTTCCGCACGCACGTGCTCTTCGACCGGATAACGCGCGCGTCGTGCTTCGTCTGCCGCGATGCCGGCGACGCGATCGTGCTCGCCCGGTGGATCGAGGAGCACGTCGACGAGATGCGCGAGTGGCTGCGCGCGGCCGACATCCCGGAGCTGTCGCGCCACGCGGTGCTGCGCGAGGTGAAGACGCACGTCGTCGGGCCGATGTGCCACGTGCTGTGGCGCTTCACCACCGGCGACGCGGTCGGCGCGAACATGATGACGCGCAACGCGTATGCGCTGAATATGGCGTACGTCGTGCCGCAGGCGCCGGTCGCGATCGAACGGTCGATGCTCGAGGCGAACATGGGCGGCGACAAGAAGCCGTCGTACGAGTACTTCCAGTCCGGGCACGGCAAGACGGTGATCGCGGAGGCGACGCTGACCGACGAGGCGATCCGGCGGGTGCTGCGAACGACGGCGGACGACCTGGCCGAGCTCGCATGGGCCGGGACGAACGGCGCGGTCGCGTCCGGGATGCAGTCGGTCGCGTTCACGCCGGCGTCGGCGATCGCGGCGGTGTTCGCGGCGACGGGACAGGATCTCGGCATGGTCGGGACGAGCTCGATGGCGCACGGCACGGCGCGGCGCGTCGACGGCGGGCTGCACGTCTCGATCCGCTTCCCCGGCCTCGAGGTCGGGACGATCGGCGGCGGCACGACGCTGCCGACGACGCGGGGGTGGCTCGCGCTCATGGACTGCGCCGGCGCCGGCAAGGTCTACCGCTTCGCACAGATCGTCGCGGCGGCCGCCATGGCGCTGGAGATCTCTGCCTCCTCCGCGATGGCGACCGCCGGATCGGAGAACTTCTTCCGCGCCCACTTCGAGCGCGGC
>DASXLN010000223.1:0-4023 GCA_036496165.1 Gaiellaceae bacterium
CGCAGGACTTCTGGGTACTGCTCGTGATCCCACGCGGGCTCGAGAAGCCCTCGACGGCGTCCGTCTACGCGGCCTTCGACCGCCGCGGCGGCGAAGCCGGCTTCGACGAGCGCCGCGCCGCGCTCACCGCAGCCCTCGAGCAGGTGCGCCGTCCCCGCGACCTTGCCGCGCTGCCGCCGAACGACCTCGTATCGTCGCCGCTCGCCGACGAGCTGCGCGGGCTCGGCGCCTTCCGCGCCGACGTCACCGGCGCCGGCCCGGCGGTGTACGCGCTCTTCCATCACCGGGCGAAGGCGAAGGCCGCGCAGCGGGCGCTCAAGGCGGCGGGGGAGACCTGGCTGACGGCACCAGCGTGGTACGGTTGACCGCGATGTCCGCGCACGCAATCGAGCGTGGGGAGAGCAGGCCGGGGCGCTGGCTTCGCGAGCGCCGCACCCGCATCGCACTGTGGATCGCGGCGGCGGAGGCGATCGTCGTCGCCGTCTTCCACGACGTCTCCCGCTTCACCGTCATCGCGATCGCCGCGGTCGCCGTGGTCGTCTACTGGTACGCCGGCCGGCGGACGCGGTCGGACACGTTCCACCAGACGTCGTGGATCTTTGCCATCTCTCAGCTGCTGGCCGTGATCGCAGCCATCCTCGCGTTCATCGTCTTCTGGACGGCGATCGTCTTCGTCGTCATCTTCGCCCTCGTCGCCCTCTTCTTCGTCTTCACCGACCGCCGGTAGGATTTGCCCTCCTTTGGGGCGTGGCCAAGTGGTAAGGCAACGGGTTTTGGTCCCGTGATCCCAGGTTCGAATCCTGGCGCCCCAGCCACTCTTCGCTGACATGGCAGACGACCTCGCAGCAGTCGTGATGGCCGGTGGCCTCGGCACGCGCATGAAGAGCGCGACGCCGAAGCACCTGCACCCGCTCCTCGGCCGGAGGATGGTCGACTGGGTGATCGCCGCCGCGCGCGACGCCGGTGTCGAGCGCGTCGTCGTCGTCGCCTCGCCGGACAGCGCCGACTCGTACGACGGGCTCGAGGTAGCGGTGCAGGAGCAGGCGCTCGGGACGGGCGACGCGGTCCGTGCGGCGCGGCCCGCGCTCGACGGCTCGTCCGGCGACGTGCTCGTGCTGAACGGCGACGTGCCGGCGCTGACGCCCGAGACCGTGCGCGCCCTCGTCGACACGCATCGCGGAGCCGCCGCGGCCGCGACCGTCCTCTCGTTCGAGCCCCCGGACGCGCGTGCGTACGGCCGCATCGTGCGCGATGGAGACGGCCGGCTCGCCCGCATCGTCGAGGCGGCCGACGCAACCCCGGACGAGCTCGCGCTCACCGAGGTGAACTCCGGCATCTACGTCTTCCGCTCGGCGACGCTCTGGCCCGTGCTCGACCGGCTCGAGCCGCACAACGCGCAGGGCGAGCTCTACGTCACCGACACACTCGGCTTGCTCGTCCGCGACGGCCAGACGGTCGCCGTGCATCCGGCCGCCGACCCGTTCGAGGTGGAGGGGATCAACACGCGCATCGAGCTGGCGCTCGCGGCCGCGGCGCTCCGCGACCGGATCAACGAACGGCACATGCTGGCCGGCGTGACCATCGTCGACCCGGCGTCGACGTGGATCGACGCCGACGTCGAGATCGAGCCGGACACGACGATCCACCCCTTCTGCGTCCTGCGCGGGCCGATCCGCATCGCGAGCGGCGTGAACGTGGGACCGTTCGCGTACGTCCGGCCGGGCACGGTGCTCGCCGAGGGGTCGAAGGTCGGGACGTTCGTCGAGATCAAGGCCTCGACGGTCGGGGCGCGGACGAAGATCCCGCACCTCTCCTACATCGGGGACGCGGAGATCGGCGAGGACACGAACATCGCCGCCGGCAACGTCACAGCCAATTTCGCGCACGAGCCGGGCCAGCCGAAGAAGAAGACCCGGATCGGCAGTAACGTCAGGACCGGCGTCGACAATACGTTCCTTGCTCCTGTCGACGTTGCTGACGACGCTTGGATTGCACCGGGTGCGGTCATCACGGATGATGTCCCCCCGGGATCGCTGGCGGGCTTCGCCCCGCGGCAGGAGACAAAAGAAGGGTGGGTCTACGACAAGCATGGAAAGCGTGACGGCGACTGAAGTCGCACTCCCCGGGCTGGAAGGGAGCCAGGTCGTGAGCGAGCCCACGCCCGGCCACTGGATCGAGCGAGGCCCGTGGAAGCGGCTCATGGTGTTCTCCGGCCGCTCGCACCCGGAGCTCGCGAGTCGAATCGCCGAGCATCTCGGCGTCGAGCCGGGTGCCGTCATGCTCAGCACGTTCGCGAACGACGAGAGCTACTGCCGCTACGACGAGTCGATCCGTGGCGCCGACGTCTTCATCGTCCAGACGGGCGCGCCGCCCGTGGACAAGAACCTCATGGAGCTCCTGCTCATGATCCAGGCGGCAAAACTCGCCTCCGCGAAAAGGATCACCGCCGTCATCCCGTGGTTCCCGTACTCGCGTCAGGACCGCAAGGCGAAGCCGCGCGAGCCGATTTCCGCGCGCCTCGTCGCCGACATGCTCCAGCTCGCCGGTGTCGACCGCGTCCTGACGATGGACCTGCACGCGGGCCAGATCCAGGGCTTCTTCACCATCCCGGTCGACCACATGACCGCGCTGCAGCTGTTCGCGACCCACTTCCGCGATCTCGGCCTCGCCGGCGACGGCGTCGTCTCGGTCGCGCCCGACGCGGGCCGCGCGAAGCACGCCGTGCGCTTCGGGGAGATGATCGAGGCGAACTTCGCGATCATGCACAAGACGCGCATGGCCGCCGACCGCGTCGAAGTCACGGAGGTGACCGGCAAGGTGCGCGACCAGATCGCGATCGTCGGCGACGACGTCTCCACCACCGGCGGCACGCTCATCGCGGGCGCACGCGCGCTGCTCGAGCACGGCGCTGCCGAGGTGAACGTGTTCGTCACGCACGCGCTCTTCTCCGACAAGGCGCTCGAGGAGCTCGGCAACTCGGACATCAAGCGCGTCGTCGTCACCGACACGATTCCCGTCGATCCGCGCAAGCAGCCCGACAACATGACCGTGCTGAGCGTCTCGGGCCTTCTCGCGGAGGCGATCATGAACGTCTTCTCCGACGAGTCGGTGTCCGGCATCTTCGGCGGCGAGAACCAGCTCTTCTAGTTCTCACGATCTGACCCAATCGGGTCAGGCGCATCGTTGCCCGGGCGGGCGACGATGCTCAGCCGGTGGAACCTCTGCACGTGGACGTCGCCCTCACGGGCCTGCGCAGGCTGCTCGGACGCCTCGCGGGGCCGCATATCGACCTCGTCGTCGCGTACGAGGACGGCCTGCCGCCCGCTCGGTTCGACGGCAGCGCGTTCCGTCACGTCCTCATCGAGCTCGTGACCTCGGCCGCAGCTGCGATCCCCGATCGCGGGCGCATCGCGATCCACGCCGAGCGTGCCGCCGGCCGCATCGTCGTCACGGTCGCGGACACCGGCCCGGGCCTTGCGGTCGACGAGCTGCCGGGGATAATCGAGCCCTTTCACGAGACGCAGAAGCGCGCAGGTGGAAACGCCGGTCTCGCCGCGGTGCATGAGCTCATCGTCTCGAACGGCGCCGACATCCGCGTCTCGTCGACGCCGGGCGGCGGCGCGAAGCTCTCGATCTACCTCGCGCCCTGGGCCGCCTGAGCCGCGGCGACGCGCTCGGCGACGAGCTGCTCGGCCGCGGCCGCAGGCGTGACGCCCTGCTCGGCCGATGCGCGGAAGAGCGTTCGCAACGTCGCGCCGATGCGCGCGAGCCCCTGCTGCAGCTCGTCCTCGCTCCACTCGAGATCCTCGAGGCCGACGAGCTGGATGACGCCGCCCGCGTTCACGATGTAGTCCGGCGCGTAGAGGATCCCGGCCTCGTGCAGCCGGTCGCCGTCCTCCGGCTCCGCGAGCTGGTTGTTCGCGCAGCCGGCGACCGCTCGGCAGCGCAGGAGCGGGATCGTCTCGGCGTTCAGCGTCCCGCCGACCGCGCACGGCGAATAGACGTCAAACTCGGTGCCGATGA
>DASXLN010000224.1:0-2105 GCA_036496165.1 Gaiellaceae bacterium
GCCACCGCGGCGATCAGGATGCCGATCGTGCGGCCGCTGCCCCAGCCCACCGCAGGCGCCTTCGAGATCGCGTAGACGAGGAGTGCGAGGCTCGTCGTGATCGTCACCGCGCCGCCCGCGTCGAAGCCGCGAAGGCCGGGAATGCGACTCTCGCGCACGACCGAGCGCGTCAAGAGGAGCACCAGCGCGCCGACGGGCACGTTCACGAAGAAGATCCATTCCCAACCGGCGTACTTCGTGAGGATGCCGCCGAAGAGCACGCCTGCCGCCGCGCCGCTGCCGCCCATCGCGCCCCAGATGCCGAGGGCCTTGTTCCGTTCGGAGCCCTCTTCGAAGGCGGTGGTGATGATCGCGAGCGTCGCGGGCGAGACGATGGCGGCGCCGACGCCCTGCACCGCGCGCGCTGCGATCAGCAGGCCGATCGAGCCGGCGAGACCGCAGACGAGCGACGCAGCGGAGAAGAGCGCCATCCCGATCATGAACATGCGCCTGCGTCCGAGGAGGTCGGCCGCGCGTCCGCCGAGGAGCAGCAAGCCGCCGAACGTGATCGTGTACGCGATCAGCACCCACTGGAGCGTCGACTCGGAGACATTGAGCGACGTCTTGATCGACGGCAGCGCGACGTTAACGATCGAGACGTCGAGCACGGTCATGAAGAACGCGACGCAGACGAGCGCGAGTGCTTGCCAGCGGCGTGGATCCGGTCCTGTCGACTCCATCAACGGGGATTATGCATCGGCGAGCGGAAGCTTCTCGTCGCGTGCGGGCCGCAGGACGTTTTCGATGTAGGACGGGATCGTCTCCGCGAGGCCGACGTCCTTACCGGCCTGCTCGGAGAGGAACCACCGGTGCTCGAGCAGCTCGTGGAAGATCTCCGCCGCCGCGCGACGGCCGCGGAGCTCGGACGGGATCGAGGCGATCGCCGGCTCGAAGACCTCGCCCAGCCAGCGGCCGGCTGCCGCCGTGTCCGACACCGGCTGCTTTCCCGAGCGCTCGAGCCAGGCCCGGTAGCGGGTCAGGTCGTTGAGGAGGCGGCGCGCCTGGTTCTCCTGCGCGTCGAGCCCCGTGAGGCGCAGAAGCCGCCGCCGGTGGTGACCGGGCTCGACGACCTTCGAGTGAAGGAGGAGGCGTACCTCGCCGCCGGTCGAGACGAGCTCGACCTCCTCGACGTCGAAGCCGAGCTCGTTCAGCCGGCGGAGCCGTTCCTCGAGCTTGTGCCCCTCGCCGAGCGCGAAGACCTCGTCGCGGGTCAGCTCGTCCCAGAGCGCGTCGTACGACGCGCGCACGCTCGCGGCGAACTCGAACGGGTCCTCGACGATCTCGCGGCCGAGCTCCGCGGCCAGATCGTGGAGCTCGCCGGCAAGATTCTCCTCGGCGATGTCGAGATCGTGGTGCCGCTGCCCGTCGGAGAGGCGTTCGTGCTGCTCGCTCGTCTCCGCATCGACGAGGTAGGCGGAGAGCGCGCCGGCGTCGCGGCGGAAGAGCGCATTCGAGAGCGAGCAGTCGCCCCAGAAGAAGCCGACGAGGTGCAGCCGGACGAGCAGCTCCGAGAGGGCCGCGCGGATCGACGGCTCCGTCGCCGGAAGCGTCGCGCGGCCGAGGATGAGCCGGTACGGGAGCGCGAACTCGAGGTAGCGCGTGATCAGCACGCCCGGGAGCTCCTCGCCTGCGGCGGAGACGCGTTCGTTGACGATGCCGACGGCGTTGACGGCGGGGACGCCGTCGCGTTCGAGCGCGCCGAGCAGCCGGTACTCGCGGTCGGCGATCGGCGGCGGCAGCTCCTTCAGTGCGAAGAACGAGCCGTGCAGCTCGACGAAGCGCACGACGTGACGGCCGATGCCGCGCTCGATCTCGACCGTGCGCTCCGCCGGCCAGTCTTCGAGGCCCGACGGCCAGGGCAGCTCGAGAAGCGCCGCCTGCTCGGTGCGGGCGAAGAGCCGGAAGTGCGACGGGGCCATCAGTGCCGGAAGTGCCTCCGTCCGGTGAACACCATCGCGGCTCCCGCACTTTCGATCGCCGCGATCACATCCTCATCGCGACGCGAGCCCCCTGGCTGGACAATCGATGTGACGCCCGCGTCGAGCGCGATCCGCGGCCCGTCGGGA
>DASXLN010000225.1:0-3414 GCA_036496165.1 Gaiellaceae bacterium
CTATCGCGGCGAGGTTCGCGTGGTGCTGCTCAACACGGATGCGAGCGAGCCCTTCGTCGTCGAGCCGGGCATGCGGATCGCGCAGCTCGTTGTGCTGCCAGTCGCGAACACCGAGCCGGTTGAGGTGGAGGAGCTGCCGGAGAGCGAGCGCGGCGTCCGCGGCTTCGGATCTTCCGCGAGCTGATGCAGGAGCCGCGCATCCGCGTGTCGGCGATCCTCCGCTGGGAGGACCGCGTGCTTCTCTGCCGGCACGAGAAGAGTGAGCGCGGGGAGTACTGGCTGCTTCCGGGCGGCGGCGTGAATGCGGGGGAGAGCCTCGTAACCGCGCTCCATCGGGAGCTGTACGAGGAGGTCGGCATCCCCGACCGGCTGCCGGTGGAAGGCCCGGTCGCGATCGTCGACTCGATCTCGCCGCAGCGCGGCTTCGGGGCGAAGCACGTCGTCCACATCATCTTCGCCGGCGACCTCTCAGGCCGGTCGCTCGAGGCGGTCACGTCGCAGGACGCCGCGGTGCGCGGGCATCGGCTGTTCGACGCGGCCGACCTCGACGGGGTCGTGCTTCATCCGCCGATCCAGCGCTTCCTCCGCCGCTGGCAGCCCGGCGACCCGGCCGCGTACCTCGGTGCGCTGTGGGCGCCCTAGCGCGAATTTCGATCCACGGCTATCGCGCGGCGCGGGAGCTCGAGCTCGCGCCGGGCAACGTGTGCGCGCTCGTGGGCGAGGCGTCGAGCGGCAAGTCGACCGTTCTCACTGCGATCTGGACCTTGCTCGAGGCGGCGGCGCCGCCGCCGACGATCGACGACGTCTCGCGCACCGCCACCGGCGGACGCATCCATCTGGAGGCGCGGCTCGAGCGCGGCGAATCGATCTTCCTCGACGCTCGGCCGCCGGACACGCTCAACCTGAACCGCGCGGGCGCTCCGCCGGTGCTGTTCCTGCCGGCGAATCTCCGCTCGCGCACACTCGTCGCCCCCGCGACCGGGTTGGGAGCCGCCGACGTCGCCGAGCTGCTGCGGCCGCCGCTGCCGGACCATCATTGGTCCGCAGCCGACGGCGGCCTGCTGCTGATCAACGGCATGGAGCGCGTGCTCGCCGCCGGCCTGCGCCGCTTCGTCCTCCTGATCGAGGAGCCGGAGCTGTACCTGAGCCCGCACGCGCAGCGGCATCTCTACCGCGTGCTGCGCGAGCTCGCATCGCTCGGCAACCAGATCCTCTACTCGACCCATGCGCCGGTGTTCCTCAGCGTCGACAAGCTCGAGGAGCTCGCGCTCGTGCGACACACCGCCGACCTCGGCACGACGCTGCAGCAACCCGATCCGCTGCCGGAGGCGCAGACGTTCCGCGCGCTCTCCGAGTTCGACAGCGATCGAGCGGAGCTCTTCCTCGCGCGGGCCGCGCTCCTGGTCGAAGGACGGACGGAGAAGCTCACGTTCCCGCTCGTGTTCGAGGCGCTCGACATCGAGGCGGACAAGGAGGGCATCATCGTTCTCGAATGCGGCGGCAAGGGCAACATCCCGCTGTTCGCGCGCATCTGCAACGCGTGCGGGATCCCGTACGTCGTCGTGCACGACCGTGATGCACCCGCAGGCCAACGTCCTGTCGAGTCGGAGCGCGTCGTCAACCGGCAGATCCAGGAGGTGGCGGGACGGCGGCGGACCGTCGTGCTCGTCCCGGACTTCGAGGCGGTCTCGGGCGTGAACACTCGTGCGCGCAGCCGCAAGCCGCACCGCGCATACCGGCGCTACACGGGCAACGGCGACGTGCCGGACGTGTTGAAGCAGGCAGTCGACAAGGTCGTTCGCGCAGCGCGGAGCTAACGCCTGCCGCCGCGCGAGCGGGCTCGGGCGCTCGACACTGCACGCGCCTGCTGCTCGAGCTCGTCGTCGAGCGGTGCCAGCTCCGGCGGCTCGCCGCCGGAGCGGTGCGCGAGCGCCTGAGCGAGGATCCAGTCGGCGAGCTGCGGGTTGCGTGGTAGCAGCGGCCCGTGCAGGTACGTCCCGACGGCCCGTCCGAGGCGGCAGCCCTCGAAGCCGCTCTCGCCGTCGTTCCCGAAGCCGGCGACGACGCGCCCGAGCGGCTCCGCACCCGGGTCGAGCAGCGTGCGTCCGGCATGGTTCTCGAAGCCTGCGATCGGGCCGAGCTCGGTCTCGAGGAGGACGTCGCCGATCATACGACGGTCGCCGGCGACGGTCTCGAGCGGAAGCAGCCCGACGCCGGGCATGTCGTCACCGTGATGGCCGCGATACCCGCGGCCGAGCAGCTGGTAGCCGCCGCAGACCGCGAGGAACGCTGCGCCGTCCGCGTGTGCCTCCTTCAGCGCGTCCGCCTTCGCGGCGAGGTCGTGCGCGACGAGCAGCTGCTCACGATCCTGGCCGCCGCCGAGGTAGTAGAGGTCGTGGGCGGCGGGATCGATCTTCTCGTCGAGGCCCACGGCGGTCACGTCGAGCTCGTGGCCGCGCAGTGCGGCGCGGCGCGCGAGCACGGCGATGTTGCCCCGGTCGGCGTAGATGTTCAGGTAGTCGGGATAGAGGTGTGCGACGCGGATGTTCACGCGGCCCGTTCCCAGTACGGCCGCGTCAGCCCGCGCGCGGCAGTGATGCGCTGCAGGCCGATCATCGCGGTGTAGGTGGGGAGGACGACGAGCTCGCCGCCGGCGGGCGTCAGCTCGAGCCCGCGGTCGAGGGCGCGCTCGAGGCTCGGCTCGACGTCGATCGCCTGCTCGTCCATGCCGCCGTACGCGAAGCGAAGCGCGAGCTCGGCCGCGCGGTCGCCGCTCGCGACGAGACGGTCGATCCCGCCGAGGAGCGGCTCGAAGTCGACGTCCCAGATCCACGACACGTCGCGGCCGTCCGCGATCGCGTCGTTCAGCGCGACGACCGCGATCCTCGGCGCGCCGCCGTCGACGAGCGTGCGCACGACCTCGTTCGCGCCGGCGGGGTTCTTGATCAGCAGCATGAGCAGGGTCTTGTCTCCGACGGCGATGCGCTCGAACCGCCCGAAGGCGGCGCGGAAGCGTCCGAGCCCGGCTGCGATCTCGTCGCCCGTCGCGCCGAGCGCGTGGGCGAGCGCCGCTGCGCCGACGGCGTTGTAGACGTTGTAGAGACCCGGCAGCGCGAGCTCGACCCGGCGCACCTCGCCGGGAAGCGCGAGGTCGAACGCGGCCGACTCGAGGCCGCGCAGCTCGATCGATCGAGCTGCGACGTCGAGTTGCGGCCGTCGCTCGTGCCCGTTCGGGCAGCGATAGTCGCCGAGATGGCCGACGTACGCCGCCGTGTACACGTACGGCGCGCCGCACACGCTGCAGTACTTCGAGTCGGCCGCGTGCTGGAGCGACGGGCGCGCGACGGACGGGTCGTCGATCCCGAAATGGATCTCCGCCGGGAGGCGCCCGACCTGCGGGTCGTCGGCGTTGAC
>DASXLN010000226.1:0-5288 GCA_036496165.1 Gaiellaceae bacterium
CGCGACGTCATCGCCGCCAACGGCGACACCTTCCGCCTGTTCGGTCCCGACGAGACGGCGTCCAACCGGCTCGACGCCGTGTTCGAGGCCACGAACCGGGTCTTCGAGGCGCAGATCCTGCCCACCGACGACCACCTCGCCCCCGACGGGCGGGTGATGGAGGTGCTGTCCGAGCACCAGTGCCAGGGGTGGCTCGAGGGCTACCTGCTGACGGGGCGGCATGGGCTCTTCAATTGCTACGAGGCGTTCATCCACATCATCGACTCGATGTTCAACCAGCACGCGAAATGGCTGAAGACGACGCGCGGCATCCATTGGCGGCAGCCCATCGCCTCGCTCAACTACGTCCTCTCGTCACACGTGTGGCGCCAGGACCACAACGGCTTCTCGCACCAGGATCCCGGCTTCATCGACCACGTCGTCAACAAGAAGGCGGAGATCATCCGCGTCTACCTGCCGCCGGATGCGAACACGCTCCTGTCGATCGCCGACCACTGCCTGCGCAGCCGGCACTACGTCAACGTCATCGTCGCCGGGAAGCAGCCGGCGCTCAACTACCTGTCGATGGAGCAGGCGGTGCTCCACTGCACGCGCGGCATCGGCATCTGGGAGTGGGCGTCGAACGACGAGGGCGAGCCGGACGTCGTCATGGCGTGCTGCGGCGACACGCCGACGCTGGAGACGCTCGCTGCGGCCGACATCCTCCGCCGTGAGCTTCCCGATCTCAAGGTGCGCTTCGTCAACGTCGTCGACCTCATGCGGCTCCAGCCTCACACGGAGCATCCGCACGGACTGCCGGACGGCGAGTTCGACACGTTGTTCACGGCCGACAAGCCGGTCGTGTTCGCGTTCCACGGCTACCCCTGGCTCATCCACCGGCTGACGTATCGCCGCACGAATCACGGCAACATCCACGTCCGCGGGTACAAGGAAGAGGGAACGACGACGACGCCGTTCGACATGGTCATGCTCAACGACCTCGACCGTTTCCACCTCGTCATGGACGTGATCGACCGCGTGCCGTCGCTCGGGTCGCACGCGGCCGCGCTGCGGCAGCGGATGGAGGACGAACGGGTCCGGGCGCGCGCGTACACGCGGCTCGAGGGCGAGGATCCGCCCGGCGTGCGCGACTGGGTCTGGCCGCACTGAAGGTCCTCGTCGTCAACGCCGGCTCGAGCAGCATGAAGCTCTCGGTGCTCGACGGCGACGAGCTCGTGTGGAGCGGCGCCGAGCTGGACGAGGCGGGCGACGTCGACGCCGTCGGGCATCGCATCGTCCACGGCGGGACGGAGTTCGTCGACCCGGTGGTGATCGATGCCGACGTCGTCCGGCGGCTCGAGGCGCTCACCGATCTCGCGCCGCTGCACCAGCCGAAGTCGCTGGAGGCGCTGAAGCTCGCCGAGGCGGCGTTCCCGGACGTGCCGCACGTCGCGTGCTTCGATACCGCGTTCCACGCGAATCTCCCCGCGGCCGCCTCGACCTACGCGCTGCCGCGCGAGTGGCGCATGCGCTGGCCGCTGCGCCGCTTCGGCTTCCACGGCCTCTCGCACGCATACGCGTCGCGACGCGCCGCGGAGCTGACGGGCGCCCGCCGCATCGTCACCTGCCACCTCGGCGCGGGCGCGTCACTCGCCGCGGTCCTCGACGGCGTGTCCGTCGACACGACGATGGGCTTCACGCCGCTCGAGGGCCTCGTGATGGCGACGCGGTCGGGCTCCGTCGACCCGGGGCTCATCTTCTGGCTCGAGGAGCACATGGGCATGCCGCCGGCGGAGCTCGCGTCCACCCTCGAGCACCGCTCCGGCCTCGCTGGTCTTGCCGGCACGAGCGACATGAAGGCCGTGCTCGAGGCGGAGGCGCGCGGTGACGAGGATGCGGCGCTCGCGGTCGCGGTCTACCTCCACCGGTTGCGCGGAGAGATCGCGCGCATGGCGGCGGCACTCGGTGGAGTCGACGTGCTCGTCTTCACCGGAGGCGTCGGCGAGCGCTCCGAGGCGATCCGCACGCGCGCATGTGCAGGACTCGGGTTCCTCGGCGACATGCGCGTGCTCGTCGTCGAAGCGCGCGAGGATCTCGAGATCGCGCGCGGCGTACGTTCAGCGCTTGCGCTCGAATAGCACGAGCACCGCGAGCTGCTCGTACGCGCTGAAGCGGTGGTCGGCGCCCGCCTCGACGAAGACGGCGTCGCCGACGTTCATGGTCACCTTTTCGCCTTCGACCTCGAGCACGCCAGCGCCGTCGAGCACGAGGTAGATCTCGTCGTCCTCGTGCGGCTGCTGCCGGTCCGGCTCGGGCGCGACGAGGACGTAGACGCCGAGCTCGACGCCCGGCGACTCGTGGACGACCTCATACCCGCCGCCGGCAGCGCGGAGCTTTTCGACGACCGACCCGACACCGAACGCATGCACGACGCTGAACCTACCTACCTGCGGGAAACCACGGATGGACGGCGACTCCGGCGGCGCGATGCTCGGTGCACGGTGGCAGCCCCCGCCTCGCCCTGAAAGGCGCCCGCGGCCGCCGACATATCCGGAACTTCTCGAAGCTCCGGCGCATCCACCGCTCGAAGGGTCGGCGTCGCCGGCCCTTCCTGCATGGAGAGCGCTACCACGACTTGGCCCGACGCTGCGGCGCCTGGCGTGCGACGCGGACGCGGGCGTCGACCGCGACGCAGCGGTCGGAGAGCGCGAGCACGGGGTTGAGGTCGAGCTCCGCGACCTCGGGCACGTCCTCGACGAGGCGCGCGAGCCGGACGAGGAGGTCGACGAGCGCATCCTCGTCCGCGGGCGGCGCGCCGCGGAAGCCGGCGACGAGCCGGCCGGCCTTCCCGCCGCGGACGAGCTCACGAGCGTCGAGATCGCTCAGCGGCGCGAGCCGGAACTGCGCCTGCCCGATGAGCTCGGCGAAGACGCCGCCCGGGCCAAACGCGACGAGCGGGCCGAAGACGGGATCCTGGACGGCGCCGGCGAGCAGCTCCGCGCCCCCGCGCACCATCGGCTGGACGAGCACGGGCAGGCCGATGCGCTCGGCGGCGGCCCGCACCTCCGCCTCGTCGCCGAGGTTCAGCGCGACACCGCCGGACTCTGTCTTGTGCGCGCCCGCTGCCGCGCTCTTCACGACGACCGGGAAGCCGAGCTCGGTCGCCGCTGCAGCGGCGGCATCGACCGAGTCGACGACGCGCTCCGGGACGACGGGGAGCCCGTACGCCTCGAGCAACCGCCGGGCCTGGGCCGGCTCGAGCCAGACGTCGTCGGCGAGCGCGAGCGCCTCGCTCACGACGGCTTCCGCCGCCTCGTGGTCGATTTCCGGCTCGGGGACGGTGCCCGCCGGCCGGCGGAGCCAGTCGCCGCGCTCGACCGCGCGCGCGAGCGCGCGCGCTGCCGCCTCCGGGTACGCGAACGACGGGACCGGCGCGGAGCTGCGCAACGAGGCGGGTGCGCCCTTCGCGGAGAGGAACGTGCAGAGCACCGGCTTGTCGGGGTGGCCCGCAGCCGCGCGGCTTATCGCCGCGCCGACGTCCTCCTCGACGACGCCGACGGTCGGCACGAACAGGACGATGACCGCGTCGATGCCGGGATCGCCGAGGACGATCGGAAGCACGTCGGCGAACGACTTCGCGTTCGCCGAGCCGAGGATGTCGACGGGATTCGCCGTGCTCCCTTCGACGGGCATGACCTCCCGCAGCGCCCGGTGTGTCTCCTCCGCCAGCGGGGCGACGTCGAGCCCTGCGGCCTCGCAGGCGTCGGCGCAGAGGATGCCGAGCCCGCCCGCGTTCGTCAGCAGTGCGACGCGGCGCCCGTTCGGCACCGGCTGGTCCGAAAGAAGCGCCGCGACGTCGACGAGCTCGTCGAGCGTCTCTGTTCGAATCACTCCCGCCTGCCGGAAGAGCGCGTCGACCGCGGCCTCGGAGCCGGCGAGCGCCGCCGTGTGCGAGCTCGCCGCCTTCATGCCCGCGCGGGTCGTTCCGCTCTTCATCGCAAGGACGGGCTTCGTGCGTGCGACGCGGCGGGCGATGCGCGCGAACGCCCGCGGGTTGCCGAACGACTCGAGGTAGAGCATGACGAGCTTCGTGTTCTCGTCGTTGGCCCACCACTCGAGCAGGTCGTTCGACGAGACGTCCGCCTTGTTGCCGATCGACACGAACGCGGACAGGCCGAGTTCCCGCTCTTCGCCGCGCTCGAGGACTGCGAGCCCGAGCGCGCCGCTTTGCGACGAGAAGCCGATGCTGCCGGCGGGGAACGCGCGCGGCGCGAACGTCGCGTTCAGCCGCGTCGCCGCCGAGGAGATGCCGAGACAGTTCGGGCCGATCATCCGCGCGCCGTGCGCGCGGACGAGCTCGAGCAGGCGCTCCTGCCGGACGCGGCCCTCCGTGCCGATCTCGGCGAAGCCGGCGGAGATGACGACGAGTGCCTTCACTCCGGCCTCGAGCGCCTCCTGCGCCGCGTCGAGCACGTGCTCGCCCGGGAGACAGATGACGACGAGGTCGACCGTGTCGGGGATGTCGGCGACCCGCGTGTAGCCGCGTACGCCGGCGACCGGGTCGCCACCGCGGTTGACCGGATACGCGGCGCCGGTGAAGTCGGCCGCGAGCACGTTGCGGAAGAGCTCCCCGCCGATCGAGCCCCGGCGTGCGGAAGCTCCGATGACGGCGACGCAGCGCGGCCGGAAGAACGGCTCGAGCGATGCGCGCACGGCAAGGTGGTCGCGCTCGGCGACCTGCTCGCGGTAACGCGCGGTCGGCGCGATCGGGAAGCGCACCTCAACGGAGCCGCTCTCGAGCTCGCGCGTCACGTCGAACCCGGCGTCGCGAAAGACGACGAGCATGTTGCGGTTGTCCGGCATCACCTCGGCGACGAACTGTTCGATGCCCGACGACGCGGCGAGGCTCGCGAGCTGCTCGAGCAGCCGGGTGCCGATGCCGCGGCCCTGGTAGTCGTCGGCGACGGTGAACGCCACCTCGGCACGGCGGGGGTCGCGCAGCCGGACGAAGTTCGCGAGCGCCACCATCCGCCCCTCGAGCCAGCCTGCGAGGGCGCCGCGCTCCTCCCAGTCGGGCTCGACGAACGGCTCGACGAGCTTCGGCGAGAGGGACGGGAAGCCGTGGAAGCGGAGATAGCGGCTGCGGTCAGACAGGCTCGTGAAGAACTCGAGCATCGCGTCCGCGTCGCCGGCGAGCGGCGCCCGCAGGCGCAGCGTCGAGCCGTCCCGGAGGATGACGTCGGTCGCGACTCCTTCGATCATCGCCATGACCAAGGTGTACCGGCTCGCCGCTTCTCTCCGCGATGGGG
>DASXLN010000227.1:0-7627 GCA_036496165.1 Gaiellaceae bacterium
CGAGCCCTTCTCGGCGCAATAGCGCACGATGCCCGGAGGTGCGTCGAACCACGTGAGGCCGTCGTCGACGCCACGCAGACTGCCGACTCCGTCGACGTGCCCCTGCACGATGTGCCCGCCGAGCGGCTCGCCCGCGCAGAGCGCGGGCTCGACGTTGACCTCGTCGCCGGCATCCTTCTGTCCGAGCGTCGTCCGCTCGAGCGTCTCGCCGACGACGTCGAAGGCGAGCGTGCCGCCGGCGCGCTCGACGACGGTGAGGCAGACGCCCGCGATCGCGACCGAGTCGCCGATCGCCGCGTCCGTTCCCGTCTCGACAACAAGGCGTCCTTCGTCGAAGGAGACGATGCGGCCGCGCTCGCGGACGATGCCGGTGAACATGCGAAAACGGTAGCTGCGGCTTTCCCGCATCCGGTTCAGCGCCCCTCGGTACAGACGCGCCCACCGGCACGGGCGATGCTCCAGAAGCCAGGGAGTTGTCCTCGCACAGGGCTGCGGCCGGGCTGGCCGGCCGCGGAACAGTCCGCAGCAGCGACTCCCTGCGGACACGGGAGAGGGCGGCCACCACCGCCCTCTCCCTCTATGTCTCGCGGAGGTAGCCCTCGATCAGCACGTCGCCGCCGATCGACCGCGCGCGCATGCCGTGCAGCTCGACCGGCGCATCGAGCTCGCCGAGGAAGCGCGGCCCCTCGCCGGCGATGACGGGCGCGACGAAGAGCATGAGCTTGTCGACGAGACCTGCGCGGACGAACGCGGTCGCGATCGTCGGCCCGCCCTCGAGCAGAAGCGATTGCACACCCTCGGCTGCGAGCGCGCGCAGCTCGTCGTCGAGCGGTCCGCTTCGCCGCTCGAGCTCGCCCGCGTCCCCGTGGCCGAATGCGATGCGGCGCGGCTGGCGCGCGGCGTCGACGCCGCGCGCGTCGAGCCTCGGGCTGTCGGCGCGCACCGTTCCCATCCCGACCGCGACCGCGTCGACCGATGCGCGCAGCTCGTGCACGATGCGGCGCGACTCTTCGTTCGACACCCAGCGGCGGCCGGGGACGGTGACGCGGCCGTCGAGCGTCACCGCGGCCTTGTACGTCACGTGCGGGCGGCCGAGCGAGATCCAGGTGCGCCACGCCTCGTTCTGCGTGCGCGCATCCGCGCTGTCGACGACGTCGACCTCGATGCCGGCGGCGCGCAGACGCGCGACGCCGCCTGCCGCCTTCGGATTCGGATCGAGGGCGCCGACGACGACGCGCGCGATGCCGGCGGCCGCGACCGCGTCGGCGCACGGCGGCGTCCGTCCATGGTGCGCGCACGGCTCGAGCGTGACGACCATCGTCGCGCCTCGCGCGCGCTCGCCCGCCTGGGCAAGCGCGACGGTCTCGGCATGGTCGACGGCGTCGTACTCATACCAGCCCTCGCCGACGACGTCGCCGTCGGCGACGACGACCGCACCGACGAGCGGATGGTCGCGCACCTTGCCGCGTCCGCGCTCCGCGAGCTCGAGGGCCCGCTGCATGAAGTTCACGCGAGTGCTTGTACCAGGCGGCGGTACGAGCGCGGCAGATCCTCGCGGTGGAAGATCGCGGAGCCGGCGACGATGAGCGTCGCGCCGGCGTCGTACACCGTGCGCACGTTCTCGTTGTCGACACCGCCGTCCACCTGGACGTGCACCGACTCCGGCAGCGCCGCACGCGTGCGCTTCAGCCGTTCGACCGCCTCGGGCATGAACTCCTGGCCCGAGTACCCGGGGTGGATGCTCATGCACAGCACGAGATCGGCGTCGCCCGCAGCCCTCGTCACGTCGTCCGGATCCGTCTCGGGATTGAACGCGACCCCGACCTGCAGTCCGTGCTCCCGCGCAGCCGCGATCGTGGCGGGCACGTCGTCGACGACCTCGTAGTGGAACGTGACGCTGTCGCCGCCGGCCTCCGCGATCTGCGGGAAGTGGCGCAGCGGGTTGTCGACCATGAGGTGGCAGTCGATGACGCCGTCCATGCCGTGGATCAGCGGCGCGATCGACTGCAGCACGATCGGCCCCATCGTGATCGGCTCGACGAAGTGGCCGTCGCCGACGTCGAAGTGGAAGACGCGCACGCCGGTGCGCAAGAGGATCTCGACCTCCTCTCCGAGGTGCGCAAAGTCCGCCGCGTAGAGCGAGGGCTCGATCTCGACCGTCCGCACCCAGTCGTGCCAGCTCACGGGCGGGACTCTACGGCGTCAGGCGGGCGATGAAGAAGCCGCTCGTACCGTGTTCATACGGAAGCGTCAGGAGGAACTCGGGCCGCCGAGGGTGGGCGAACCGCGGCCACTCCTCGCCGAGCGGAACGACGGTGAGGCCGCTCGCTTCGACGACCGCCTCGTTCTCGTCGGCATTGAGCGTGCAGACGGAGTAGACGATCGTCCCGCCCGGGCGGACGCGCTCGGCGGCGGAGCGCAGGAGCGCCAGCTCGAGCTCGGGGAGCGGCTGGGCGCGCCAGCGCAGGTCAGGGCGGCGGCCGAGCACGCCGAGGCCGGAACACGGTGCATCGACGAGCGCACGGTCGTAGCCGGTCAGCTCGGGCGGCAGCGCCGTCCCGTCCGCTTCGACGACGCGGACGTTCGTCGCGCCGAGGCGGGCGGCGTTCTCGCGCAGCTCGTTCGCGCGGTTGTGGTCGATCTCGACCGCGGTCACCTCGCCGCGAAGCATCGTCGCCTTCCCGCCGGGCGCCGCGCACAGGTCGAGCACGCGCTCTCCGTCCTGCGAGCCGACAACGAGCCCCGCGAGCTGCGACCCGCGGCTCTGCGGCCAGATGCGACCCTCGGCGACCGCCTGCTCGTCGACGCGCTCGACGCGATATGCACCTGATACATCAGTTGGATCTCCCGGCGGGTCGCCGCGGACGAGGCGGACGACGGTCTCGAGGGGCTCGTTCTGCGCGCGCATGAGCTGCAGCGCGGCGTCGGCGCCGAAGTCGCGCGTCCAGACCTCGGCGATCCAGTCCGGGTACGACTCCTTCAGTGCACCGTCGGGGAGCGCGTCGAGCAGTCCGCGCATGCCGGCGGTGAGCCGGCGCATGACGGCGTTCGTGAACGGGACGGCGCGCTCGAGCCGCGCGCGCCGGACGAGCTCGACCGTCTCGTTCACGGCTGCGTGCGGTGCGACCTCGGTGTAGCCGAGCTGGTACGCGCCGAGGCGGAGCGCGGCGCGGACGGGCGGGTCGAGCTTCCGCACCGGACGCTTGCCGAGCGTCTGGATTGCGTGGTCGAGCGTGCGCACGCGCTGCACCGATCCGTATGCGAGCCGCTGCGCGAACGCGCGCTCGCGCTCGTCGAGATCGCGCGCAGCGGTCCGGAAAGCCCGGTCGGCGTACGCGTCCTGCTCGAACACACGGAGAAGGACTTCGTAGGCCGCGCGGCGCGCGGCGCTAACGACGGCCACGAAGATATGCGTCGTAGTCCATGCGCCGGCCGCCGGGTGGCTGCACCTCGACCGGGACGAATGTGCCGTCGTCGACGCGCGCCTTCCAGACGATGAGGTCATCCATCCGCGCGCCGATGTGCGGCGAGAGGGCACGCACGCGATTCACGAGCTCCTGCGGCGGGCGCGACAGATCGAGCTCACGATCGGCGGCGCCGATCTTCTCCGCGTACGTCACGCCCTCCTCCGGTTGCGGCGTGAACGACGGATTCGGCAGCACCCCGTCGACGAGTCGCGCCGCCACCTCGGCCGCACGCGCAAAGACGGCGCCCGCGTCGTCGTCCGGCGCGACCGGGAACGCCTCCTGCGCCGCAATCGGTCCCGCGTCGAGCTCCTTCGTCGTCCGGTGGATGGTCACGCCCGTCTGCGCGTCGCCGGCCATGAGCGCGCGCTCGACGGGCGCCGCGCCGCGCCAGCGGGGCAGGAGCGACGGGTGGACGTTCAGCCACAACGCGCGTTCGAGCGCGGAATCGGGGATGAGCAACCCGTAGGCCGCGACGACGACGGTGTCCGCTGCGAGCTCGTCGCGGTCGTGGACGACCGGGATGCCGAGCCGCTCCGCCGTTGCCTTCGCCGCCGACGGCGCGAGCTTGCGGCCGCGCCCGCGCGGAGCGTCCGGCCGCGTCAGCAGCTGCACGACCTCGTTCGTCGCCGCAAGCCGCTCGAGCACGTCGGCGCCGAACGGCGCGGTCGCCGCGACCGCGATCTCGGCCACTAACCGAGGACGATGCGCGGGCGCAGGATGGAGAGCGCCTCGCGGCGTGCTTCCGGCGTCGTCCGGTCGATGATCAGCACGCCCTCGAGATGGTCGGCCTCGTGCTGCGCCGCACGCGCGTAGATGTCCTCGAGCTCGAAGCGGACGTCCTCGCCGTTCTCGTCCTTGCCCGCGAGCGTGATGCGCAGCGGCCGTTCGATCGGCACGAGCACGCCTTGGATGGAGAGGCATCCCTCCTCGACGACGTCCGTCTCCGTGCTCTGCTCGACGATCTCGGGGTTGACGATCGCGGCGACGACGTCCTTCGACGGCGTGAACACGAAGAGCCGGCGGAGGACGCCGACCTGCGTCGCGGCGAGGCCGATCCCGTGCGCGTCGCGCATGAGACGTTTCATCCGCTCGACGAGGTCGCGCAGCTCGTCGTCGAACTCGTCGACCAGGCGCGCCTCCATCTTCAGCGCGACGTCGGGGTACTGGCGGATCTGCGCGAGGGCAAGGCGTCGCCGCGCCTCGTCTTCGGCGTCCAGTTCTTCTTCGACGACTTCGCCTTCGACGCGGGCCATGCAGTGGGCACACTAACGACGTGGATCCGCGCGAGTTGAAGGAGATCATGGGTCAGGGCGCGACCCGTCCCGAGACGCCGCGCGATCGCGAAGAGCGGCGCGTGCTCGAGGCCGACCTCGCCGGCAGCCCGCTGAAGGGCCGCCCGCTCCGGTCGAGGCTGCGCAACTTCCGGCCTGATGCGGAGTCCGCGGTGCGCGCACTCGGCGGTCCGCTCGCGTGGATGCGCCGCCTGCGCGCGATCGAGGACGGGCTCGACCAGCACGAAAGACAACTGAACGCTGCGTACGCGAACCTCGCCGAGCAGGTTGAGGATCCGGCGGAGTTCGCCCGCCTCTGGCGCGAGACGGCGGAGCGATGGGACTTCTCGGAGGTCAACCACTTCATCGAGCGCCACAACCGGTATTTCCCAATGGAGGCGCGGCTGCCGATGGATCCGCACACGCGCGACTTCGTCCGTGTCAACGG
The DNA here is from genome assembly GCA_036496165.1 of Gaiellaceae bacterium. Lineage (GTDB taxonomy): Bacteria > Actinomycetota > Thermoleophilia > Gaiellales > Gaiellaceae > Palsa-739. Next base: position 5,187 of record DASXLN010000227.1, read on the forward strand.
GCGCCGCTACGAGCGCGAGCCGCTCGACGCGGAGTGGATTCTCCGGCACTGGCCGGCAGAGCGCTCAGAGGCTCTGCGGGTCGACGTCGACGACCGCGGCTAGCCCCGCCTTCCGCATCGCCGACGCGGCGGCGGAGAGCAGCGCGGCCGCGCGCGATGCGAGCGCGCGCGGGCGGTCGGTCTTCGCGACGAGCTGCGCGCGGTGACGGCCGCGCAGACGGAGCAGCGGCGCCGGGCCGAGCAGCTCGTGCCCGGCGAGGCCGGCCTTCAATTCCTCGAGCGCGCGCAGGGTGTCCGCCTGCTCCGGGCCGGTGACGACGATGCGCACGAGGTGCGCGAACGGCGGATACGCGAGCGCACGGCGGCGGTCGAGCTCCTCTGCGAGAAAGCCGGAGACGTCGTGGCGTGCTGCGTGCGCGATCGCCCGCGCGTCCGGTTGGAACGTCTGCACGAGCACGCGGCCCGGTGCATCGCGGCCGCTGCGGCCGGCGAGCTGCGTCAACAGCTGGAACGTGCGCTCCTCCGCGCGGAAGTCGGGCATCCCGAGGCCCGTGTCGGCGTCGACGACGGCTGCGAGCTCGACGCCCTCGAAATGGTGGCCCTTCGCCACCATCTGCGTGCCGACGAGCACGGCGCGCTTTGCGTTCGCGAACCGCTCGAGCGGCTCGCGTGGATCGGCGACGTCGGCGTCGAGGCGGATCACCTCGAGCTCGGGAAGATGCTTCGCGAGCTCACGCTCGAGCCGCTGCGTGCCGGCGCCGATGCGGGCGAGCTCGGCCGAGCCGCAGGTCGGGCAAACGTCGGTCATCGCCTCGACGCGGCCGCAGTGGTGGCAGTGCAGCGCCTCGTCGCCGTGCAGCGTCAACGCGACGTCGCAGTTCGGGCAGCGGCGCGTCGTCCCGCACGCGCGGCAGTGGATCGCGGGCGCGAGCCCGCGGCGGTTGAGCAGGAGGATCGCCTTGCCGCCGCTCTCGACGACACCGCCGAGCGCGGCGAGGAGCGGCGCCGACAACGGATAGCCCTTCTCGCGCCGCAGGTCGACGATGCGCACGGACGGCAGCGGCGCCGCGAGGCGGCCGCCGAGCTCGAGCCGCTCGAGCGCCTGCCACGTCTCCGGCCGCGGCGTCGCTGAGCCGAACACGGCGACTGCGCCTTCGAGCGAGGCGCGCTTCGCCGCGACGGTGCGTGCGTCATAGCGCGGCTCGGAGTCCTGCTTGTACGACGCGTCGTGCTCCTCGTCGACGCAGATGACGCCGAGCGACGGCACCGGTGCGAACACGGCGGAGCGCGCGCCGACGACGACCGGCGCCTCCCCCGACGCGATGCGCTCGCGCTCGTCGCGGCGCTCCGCCTCCGACAGGCCGGAGTGGAGGACGGCGACGCGGTCGCCGAAGCGCGCGCGAAACCGGCCGAGCGCCTGCGGCGTGAGCGCGATCTCGGGAACGAGCACGATTGCGCCGCGGCCGCGCGCGAGCGCCTCCTCGCACGCACGGATGTACACCTCGGTCTTGCCGCTGCCCGTCGCGCCCCAGAGGAGGACGTTGCCGCCGCCGCCGTCCATGAGCTCGACGATGCGCGCAAGCGCCGCGTCCTGCGGCGGCGAGAGTGAAGCCGGCGGCGCCTCGCCCGCGATCGCGCCGCCGATGACCTTCCGCTCGCCGCGCCGCTTCGGATGCGACGGCGCGACGAGCGCGAGCGCACGCGCCGGGGTCGAGCCGTAGTAGTCGGCGATCCAGAGCGCGAGGTCGACGAGCGCGGGCGGCAGCGTCTCGGCGACACGCTCGACCGCGGTCGCGTCGACCCCGTCCGGGAGCTCGACGTCGACCTCGGTGACGACGCCGCGACGGCGCGCGTTGCCGAAGCGCACCTCGACGACGGCGCCCTTCTCCGCCTCCAGCGGCACCTCGTACGTGAACGGGCGCGCGACGGCGCGCGCGGTGACGAGTGGATAGACGGAGGCGTAGCGGGTCACCCCACGAGGCTAATGCCAAGGACGGGCAGCACCCGTCCCCACTCCGTCACGTCGCCGTCACGGACGTACGCCGCGCCCATCCGCTCGTAGAAGCCGATCGCATTCGGCTCCGCCTCCCATTCCATCCGCGTGCAGCCCCGCTCGCGGCCAAGCGCCGCGGCGCGCTCGAACAGCAGCCTCCCGAGCCCTCGTCCCATCGCCTGCGGCTCGACCCAGAGATCCTCGAGCCAGCAGACCTCGCCGCGCACGCGGACGGACGCCCAGGCGCCGTCTTCGACGAGCAGCTCGCGGCCGTCGTCCAGGTCGATGCCTTCGGCCCAGGCGCGGACGAGATCGGGGTCGTAGCCCCAGTGCGCCTTCGCGGCGAAGGCGATCTCACGCAGGCGCTTCGTGTGTAACAGTCCGTCCATGAAATCGATCGCACTCCTAGTTGTAGTCACCGCGAGCGTGCTCGCGACCGGCGCCGGGC
>DASXLN010000228.1:0-3567 GCA_036496165.1 Gaiellaceae bacterium
CGACGGCCGCGACGGTCTCGAGGGTCAGGTGCACCGTCTTCCCCTGGAGCGGCGGACGGAAGGGCTCGGTGTTGCCGACGAGGTACCCCGAGATGTAGAAGCCGATGAGGACACCCGCCGCCGCCACGGCTGCCGCCACCCCGAGGACCTTCGTTCCCGTGCGGCTCACGCCGCGGGTATACCCGGGCCTGATAGGTCAGCGCCGGAAGATGACCTAACTGTCATCCGCAGGTCATCTGCACGTCATGCCAAAAGGCGTTAGCCTCCGGGCGCGGCCGGATGAAGATCCTGGTAATCGAGGACGAGGCTCGGATTCTCTCGTTCCTCGCGCGCGGTCTCGAAGCGGAGGGGTATCGAGTCGAGGGAGCGAGCGATGGACGCGATGGCCTCGTCCGCGCGGTCCAGGAGGAGTGGGATCTCGTGCTGCTCGACCTGATGCTGCCGAGGCTGAACGGCCTCGAGGTGCTCGACGCCCTGCACCGGCAACGGCCGGAGGTCCCGGTGCTCATCCTCTCCGCGCGAGCCGACCTGCAGACGAAGCTCCGGGGCTTCGACCTCGGCGCGTCCGACTACGTCTCGAAGCCGGTCGCGCTCGACGAGCTGCTCGCGCGCGTGCGGGTGCAGCTGCGTCGCGGCCGTCCCGGCGCTCGCACCAACTCGCTCCGAAGCGGCCGGCTCGTGCTCGACCTCGCGCGACGGCAGGCGCACCTCGACGATCTCGTCTGCGATCTCTCCGACCGGGAGTTCCGCCTGCTCCACCAGCTCGTCCTGCACGCGGGCGAAGTGATCAGCCGCGAGCGCCTGCTCGCCGAGGTCTGGGGGTACAGCTTCGACCCGGGCTCGAACGTCGTCGAGGTGTGCATTCGCCGGCTCCGGAAAAAGCTCGGCCCGGATGCGCCGATCGAGACCATTCGCCATGCGGGCTACCGGCTGGCTGCGTAGCCACCTCGTCGAGGCCGCGTGGGTCGTCTTTGCAGCGGCGAACGTCGCTGTCATGGTCGCGTGGCCGAGCTGGGAGACGATTCCGTTCCACTTCGTCTGGATCAGCCTGACGCTTCTCTACGGCTTCCGCGTGTGGGGCGCCCGCGTGACGTCGATCATCCTCGCCGCCGTTGTCGCCGCGACCGGAACGTCGATCCTCTTCGACGCCTTCGAGGGGATTCAGCTCTGGGGCGAGCTCTTCGAGGTGCCGCTGATGGCGGCGATGTTCCTCGCCATGGTCTGGCACGCGCGGCGCCGCCAGGCAGCGATGCGCGCCACGGAGGAGCTCGTTCTCCGGCAGGAGCGCTTCCTGCACGACGTGTCGCACGAGCTGCGAACGCCGGTGACGATCGCGCGCGGCCATCTCGACCTGCACCGACGGCAGGAGGGCGACAGCCCCGAGCTCGCCGTCGCAGTCGACGAGCTCGCGCGGATCGAGCGGATGATCTCGCGCCTGCTGCTCCTCGCGGAGGCGGGGCAGCCGCAGTTCCTCGCCCCGGTCGCGGTGGAGGCGGACTCGTTCCTCGAGGAGGTCTTCATCCGCTGGACGGAGGTCGCGCCTCGCGCGTGGCGCCTCGGACGGCTCGTCACCGGCCGCGTGCACGCCGACGAAGAGGCGCTGCGCGTCGCGCTCGACGCACTGCTCGAGAACGCGGTCAAGTACACGGAGCCGCACGACGCGATCGAAGTGAGCTCACGCGTGCTCGACTTCGGCCTCGTGATCGAGGTCGCGGACACGGGCTCCGGGATCCCACCCGACGCGGTCGACCGGATCTTCGAGCGCTTCGCGCGCGGCGATGTCGCCCGCAGCCGTACGACCGGCGGCGTCGGTCTCGGCCTCGCGATCGTCGACGCAGTCGCGAAGGCCCACGGCGGCTCGTGCACCGTGTCGCCGCGCGAGCAGGGGACCGTCTTCTCGCTGCGCCTGCCGAGCTTCCAGCAGTCGGCGGAGCGGGAGGCTCCGCCGACGCTGGATCCAGTGCCGACCTAGGAGGGGCTAGGCGGCAAGAGCGAGGGCGCGCTCGGCCTCGTGCCGGGCGACCTGGTGGAGCGGGAGCGGATCGGAGCCGACCCACGGGTCGCCGCCTCGGCCCCACGCCTCGTCGTGGTTCGGCGCCGTCTCGGGAAGGCGGTGTGCGAGGCGAACGAGTGCCGCGACGGCGGCGAGGACGAGGACGGAGAGCAGTGCGTTCACGGTGATGATCGTCGTCGTTGTCATGCCCCAACCTTCGCCCGCCCGGATTAGGGCGCGGTGAGAAGGGCCTAAGACCTCTCTAAGACTCGCGACGTGCGGCGCGGGTAGGTTCAAGCATGTTCGCGCTCGGCCTCGTCGCCGCCCTCGTCGCGTCGGCGCTCTTCAACGTCGGAATCGCGCTGCAGGGGATCGAGGCGCGAAGCGCGCCGAAGAAGCTCAGCCTGCGCGTCTCGCTCCTCGTCCAGCTCTTCCGCAGCAGGCGCTGGGTGCTCGGGTGGATCCTCGGGGTCGTCGGCATCGTCCCGCAGGTGGTCGCGTTCGCGAACGCGCCGTTCGTCGTCGTCCAGCCGGCGCTCGCCTCGGGCCTCCTGATCCTGCTCTTCATCGGCTCGCGGTTGTTCGGCGAGCACGTCGGAGCGCTCGAGATCGTGGGCGTCTGCGCGATCATCGGCGGTGTCGCGCTCGTCGCCTGGGGAGCGCCGCCGCACACCGAGGCGCACCGGTCGGGACCCGCCGTGATCGCGGTCGTGGCCGGCCTCGCGGCGATCGGCTTCTGGCCGTTCGTCGTCCGCGGCACGCGCTGGGACACCGGCATGGGGGCGATCGTCGCCTCAGGCGCCGGGTTCGCGGCGAGCAACGTTGCGACGAAGCTCCTGAGCGACGACATCGGCAGCGGGCATTACACGCCGGCGATCGTGTGGTCGGCGGTCGGGCTGATCACAGGCATCGCGGCGACGATCACGGGCATGACCGCCTTCCAGCGCCGGAACGCGACGACCGTCGTCCCCGTCAGCACTGCGGTGCAGACGTTCCTGCCGATCCTGCTCGAGCCGTTCTTCCTGCGCGAGCACTGGGGAGCCGCGACACTCGACGGCGTGCCGATCGCCGCGGGGATGCTCGTCGCGCTCGCGGGCACGCTCATCGTGTCGCGCACGCGCGCCGTGAGCGAGCTGTCGGCGGCGACGCAGTCCTAGGACGACTTGCGGCGGGCCTTCGGCGAATAGGTGCCGAACACCATGTCCCACCAGGGAGCGCTCACGGCGAAGCCGCACTCGTCGTCTTCGAAGTGATGGCGCATGTGGAGCTCCCGCAGCCGCTTGGCGACGCGGTTTTTCGCGTGTGCGTGGTGCAGAGCGAAGTGGAGCATGTCGTAGAAGAGATAGCCCGCGAAGAAGCCGGCCGCGATCGCCCACGCGAACGGCAACTCGAACACGACGGCGAAGAAGAGCCAGAAGAGCGTGCCGAGCGGAACCGACACCGCGGGCGGCATGACGAGGCGCATCGGGTCGTTCGGATGGTCGTGATGGACGCCGTGCACGAGGAAGTGCAGACGCGCGCCGATGCCCTTCTCCGGCTCGAAGTGGAAGACGACGCGGTGAATCCAGTATTCG
>DASXLN010000229.1:0-17208 GCA_036496165.1 Gaiellaceae bacterium
TGCCGAGATGGACGACGCGGCTCGGCGGCGTGTGGAGGAGCGACTTGCCGTCGAAGACGACATCGCCGGAGTCGACGCGATAGAGCCGCGTGATGACGTTGAACGCCGTCGTCTTCCCGGCGCCGTTCGGCCCGATCAGTCCCGCGATCGTGCCGGGATCGACGTTGAGCGAGACGTCGTCGAGAGCGACGATTCCACCGAAGCGCAACGTCGCGTTCTGCAGCGAGAGAAGGGCCATCAGGCTCGAGAGTCCACGTATTCCTGCCAGAGCTGCTCCATGGTCGTCAAGCGCGGGCCGCCGGCGTGCACCGCGTCGTAGGGGGTGTAGTTCACCCCGCGCACGACCCAGCGGCCGTCCGGCCCGACGTCGAGCACGTTGATGCAGCCGGGCGCCTGCTCGAACGCGCCGAGGAACATCCGCTCTCCCGTGAGCGCGCGACTGAGGATGGCGCGATTGACCGCGCCGTGCAGGACGAGGAGCGCGACGTCCCACGCACTGTCGGCGAGAAGCGCGTCGATCTCGGGATCGACGCGGTCGACGAGCTCGCCGAGCGTCTCGCCGCCGAGGAAGTGCGTATCGAGCGGGACGACGCCCCTGAAGGCGGCGGTCATCATCGCCTGTACTTCGTCGGGCGCGATCTCCCGGATGTCGCCGCTCTCGATCTCGCGCAGGCCGTAGCGTGCCTCCGGCTCGAGGCCGGGAGCGACCGCGCGGGCGGTCTCGAGCGTGCGCTCGAGGCCGCTCGTGACGACCCGGTCGAACGGGATGCCGTGCAGCGCCTCGGCGGCCGCGAGCGCCTGCTCGCGGCCGCGCTCGGTGAGCACGACGTGCTCGGGGTCCACGCCTTCGAAGTAGCGCACCTCGGCGTGGCGCATGAGGTAGATCCGGCGTCTAGGCACGCAGGGATTGTCCGCCGGCGCTCTGCATGCCCGCGACCATCCCCGCCGGGGCGGCGCCGTCGGGGAACCGATCGAGGAGCGCGGCGAGCAGGCCATCCGCGTCCCAGCCGTCGTCGCGCTGGAAGAGCTCGCCGCCCGTCCACCCCTGCAACGCGTTGACGGCTCCTCCCCAGATGTGGATCACCTGCCCGGTGATCTCCTGCGCCTCCTCGGCGCAGAGCGCGACGACGACCGGCGAGATGTTCGCCGGGTCGAGCGGGTCGAAGCCCTCGGGCCGGTCGCCCATCTCGAACGTCTCCTCCGTCATGCGCGTGCGCGCATTCGGCGCGAGGCAGTTGACGGTGACGCCGTACCGCGCGAGCTCCTGCGCCGCGATGAGCGTGAAGCCGGCGATGCCGGCCTTCGCCGCGCCGTAGTTCGTCTGGCCGACGTTGCCGAAGACGCCGGACGGGCTGGACGTGTTGATCACGCGGGCCTGCACCTGTTCGCCTGCCTTCGACCGCTCGCGCCAGTGCGCGGCGGCGTGGCGCGTCACGGCGAAGTGGCCCTTGAGGTGCACGGCGATGACCGCGTCCCACTCATCCTCGCTCATGTTCACGAGCATGCGGTCGCGGAGGATTCCGGCGTTGTTGACGACGATGTCGAGCCGGCCGAATGCCTCGACCGCGTGCTCGACGAGGCGGCGTGCGCCCTCGAAATCGGCGACGTTCTCGCCGTCGGCGACCGCTTCGCCGCCGGCGGCCTCGATCTCGGCCACGACCTGCTGCGCCGGAGAGGCGTCCGCGCCTTCGCCGGCGAGCGTGCCGCCGAGGTCGTTGACGACGACCTTCGCGCCGGCTGCGGCGAGCGCGAGCGCGTGCGCCCTGCCGATCCCGCGCCCGGCGCCGGTGACGATCGCGACCTTGCCGCTCAGATCGGGCACGGGTCGGAGCCTACTGGAGCAACGCGTCCGCGTACGCCGGAAGGTTCAGCGGCTCGGTGTCGCCACCGAGGGCATGCACACAGCGGGCCGTGTACGCGCGGCCGTACACGGCGGCGGCGCCGGCGGCGGACTGCTCCTCCCGCGTGAACGGCGAGGAGCGCGCGCGCTCGTAGTCGGCGATGAACATGAACGTCTCGTCGACGCTCGGGAGCGGGTCGACGTCCCAGGTGAAGTGAGCAGCCGCGCTCCCGACGAAGACCGGCTCGTAGTCGATGCTCATGCTGTCCCAGTCGTAGACGACGGTGGCCTTGATCCCGGCCCAGCGGACGTGCTTCGCCGTCCAGTCGTGATGCGCGAGCACGATCGAGCCGTTGCCGGTGTCACGGAGAGCTCTCGCCGCGCGGGCGATCTCGTCGATCCACTCTGCGCCGGCCGCCGTTGCCTCGAAGTCGACGAGGACGCTGTGCGGCGCCGGCCAGAGCGGGCCGCCCGGCCGTGGGAAGAACGGCGGCAGGTCGACGGACGGCCCGGCGCCGCGCGTGAGCGTCACGAGCCGCACGAGCAGCTGTGCGAGCGCGCGGCGGGCGTCCGGCTCGTGTGCGTCGCGGTGCGCACCGTCCTCGCGCCACTCCTCGAGCGTCGACCGGCCGCGCACGCCGAGCGGGCGCGGGCACGGGAATCCGTACCGCCAGAGGTGCTCCTGCACCTGCTGCACCGCGCCCAGGCGTTCGCTCGTCGCGGTGCGATGCACCTTGAGCGCGACCCGGTCGCCGCCGCGGACGACGAGGCCGAGCAGCGCGCCGACGCTCGCCTCGAACAGGAAGCACTCGACCGCCTCCGGGCACATCGTCTGCACCTCCGCCCAGATCGCCTCCGGGTCGGTGGTGCCGAAGATGGACTGCACGACCGGGTCTCCGGCCTCGACCTCGATCATTCGTAGCGGTCGAGGTACCGCGGGCTGGCGACGCGCAGGCGCGCCTCGACGTCGGCCCGCACGCGCTCGAGCATGCCCGGCTCGACGTCGCCGGCGCGTATGCGCCGTGCGAGCTCGCGCCGGTCCGCATCGTCCTCCTGCGGAAGTCCTGCCAGCTCGCGGTACACGATGCCGAGCGCGTTCATCGCGACGAGCGTGCGAAAGCGAAGCCGGTGGTCGGTGAGCGTGGGGAGGATCTCGCCGCCGAGGAACTCGGCGATCGCCTCGGTCAGCTCCTGCGCGGTCGGTCTCTCGCTCATGCGGCGACCTGCTCGAGCAGGTGACAGATCTCGTACTCGACCTCGGCGCCGAGCCGGCCGAGGATCGCGAGCTCGACACTCCGGTCCTGTCCGCGCAGATGCCGCTGCGCCTGCGTGAGGCAGCCGATCGCCCACGCGACGTTCCCGGCGAGCTCCCAGTAGTCGAGCTCTTCCGGCCGCACGTCGATGCCGGTCAGCTCGTTGTAGCGCTCGAGATACCCGTCGACCCCGGCGATGCCGCCGAGGCGCTTGTCGTCGACGCCGAAGCGCCAGGCGCGCACGAGGCCGAAGCCGAGGTCGCGAACCGGGTCGTCGACGTGCGCGAACTCCCAGTCGAGGATGCCGACGAGCCCGCGCTCGTCGACGACGACGTTGCCGATGCGGTAGTCGCCGTGACTGACGACTGCGGTCCGCGCCGGCGGGCGGTTCTCGCGCAGCCACCACAGTCCGAGCTCGATCGCGGGATGCGGCTCGCCGACGTCGTCGAGCTCGTCGACCATCCGCTCGAGCCGCGCCTCCGTCAGGAACGGCACGCGCTCGTGCGGGATCGCGTGGATCTTCGCCAGCTCTTCGGCGAGCTCGAGCGGCAGCCGCTCGGGAACGTCCATGCGGACGATGCGGCGCCCGATCCTCTCGCCGGTGAGCCGCTCCATGACGAACGCTTCGCGTTCGTCTAGCGATTCGATGTAGAGGACCGGTCTTGGTACCTTCACACCGGCTTCGTACGCCGCCGTCAGGACGTCGAACTCCTCCTTCAGGGAGAGCGTGTGCTGGTGGATGACGCCGACCGCGGCGCGGCGCACGAGGAGGCGTTCGCCGCCCGCGTCGACCGCCCACGCCTCCTTCGACGCGCCGCCGGCGAGGAGAACGGGCTCCGACACGGGGCCGAGCAGGGCTTCGAGCGCCTCACGCATCTCTGTGCGATCATCGCTGTTGATGGCCACGGTCGTCATCCCGGACCTCGTCGCCGACCGCCGCGAGCAGGTGCGCGGGTTCATGGAGGAGCACGTCTACCCGAACGAGGCGGCGCTCGTGCGCGAGGACGACGCCGGCGACGCGCTCATCCGCGACCTGCAGCAGGAGGCGAAGGACGCGGGCCTGTGGGCCCCGCACCTCCCGCCCGAGGCGGGCGGGAGCGGCAGCGGGTTCATCGAGTACGCGTACCTCAACGAGGAGATCGGGCGCAGCTTCATCGCGCAGCTCATCTTCGGCTGCCAGGCGCCGGACGCCGGCAACGGCGAGATCCTCCACCTGTACGGCACCGACCAGCAGAAGGAGCGGTTCCTCCGGCCCCTCGTCGCGGGCGAGACGCGGTCGTTCTTCGGCATGACCGAGCCCGAGGTCGCGGGCTCCGACCCGACGCTGCTGCGTGGCCGCGCGGTGCGCGACGGCGACGAGTGGGTGATCGACGCGCACAAGTGGTTCTCGTCCGGGGCCGACGGCGCCGGCTTCGGCGTCGTCATGGTGGTGACCGATCCCGACGCGGAGCCGCACAAGCGCGCGTCGATGATCCTCGTCCCGACCGACACGCCTGGCTTCGAGGTCGTGCGCAACGTGTCGGTGATGGGCCACGAGGGCCGCGGCTGGGGAACGCATTGCGAGACGCGCTTCACCGGCGTCCGGGTTCCCGTCGAGAACACGCTCGGTTCGCCCGGTGAGGGCTTCCGCATCGCGCAGAAGCGCCTCGGCCCGGGGCGCATCCACCACGTCATGCGCTGGCTCGGCCAGATGCAGCGTGCCTTCGAGCTCATGTGCTCGTACTCGCTCGAGCGGAAGGCGTTCGGCGGCCCGCTCGCCGAGAAGCAGACGATCCAGAACTGGATCGCCGAGTCGGCGGCCGAGATCCAGGCGTGCCGGCTGATGACGCTGCAGGCCGCCCATCGCCTCGACGAAGGCGATGAGGCGCGCGTCGAGGTCTCGCTCATCAAGTTCTACGCGGCGAAGGTGCTGCACGACGTCATCGACCGCGCGCTCCAGGTCCACGGCGGCCTCGGGATGACGGACGACACGCCCCTCGCCGTGATGTACCGGATGGCGCGCGGCGCGCGCATCTACGACGGCGCCGACGAGGTGCACAAGATGGTGGTCGCTCGGCGGATCCTGCGGGACTTCGAGGACGGAGGCACCTGGCGCTTCACGTGATGCTCGAGGGCGCGCGGGTTCGCCTCGAACCGCTGGAGCCGCATCACGAGGACGACCTGTGGGATATCGCGCAGGACCCGCGCGTCTGGACGCTGATGAAGGTGCGCGGGAACGAGAGCCGCGAGCTCTTCCACACGTGGTTCGAGTCGGTCGATCTCGGGTTCGCGCATTTCTTCGACGGCGCGCTCGTCGGGCACACGAGCTATCTCAACGTCCATGCGGACGACCGGACGGTCGAGATCGGCAACACGTGGCTCACGCCGTCGGCGTGGGGGACGGGCGCGAACACGGAGGCGAAGTACCTGCTGATGAAGCATGCGTTCGAGGACGAGGGGTTTCTCCGCGTCGAGTTCAAGACCGATGCGACGAACGCGCGCGCACGTGCGGCGCTGGCGGGCTTGGGGGCGGAGTTCGAGGGCGTCTTCCGCAAGCACATGCTCGTGCGCGGCGGCGAGCGGCGCGACTCGGCCTGGTACGCCCTCACCGACGACGACTGGCCCGTCGTGAAGGCGAGCCTCGAGGCGAGGCTCAGCGGATGATCTGCGTGCAGCGCGACGACGCGAGCAGCTCGCCGCCGGCGTCGTAGAGGTCGGCTGCGCAGAACGCGACGCGGCGGTTCCGCTGGACGACGCGACCCTCGGCGCGCAGGACGCCGGGCCGCGCCGAGCGGACGAACTCGACGTGCAGGTCGGCCGTGAGGAAGCTCTCGTCTTCCGTGAGCACCGACCAGCATGCGCCGCCCATCGCCGTGTCGAGCAGCGTCGTCACCATCCCGCCGTGGACGATGTGGCCGCCGCGCCCGTCGTGAAAGCAATAGTCGGGCGTCGCGTCCCACTCGATCACCGACTTGCCGTCGCCCTGCTCGATGCCGTGGTATGCGAGCGTCCGCCAGATGTGCGGCGCCGGCGGCGCCTCGTCGGTCCAGGCGCGGCGGGTGCGCGCCATCAGCGCGGGCCGGGAATGCCGGGGAACCGGAACGGCTCGACGCGGTTTGGCTGGACGATCCACGCGCGGCCCGACTCGTCGTCGCGCAGCACCTGCATCGCCGCCTCCGCGACGAACGCCGGCTCCATGAGCGGAACGGGAAGCATGCCGCGGAGCTCGTCCTCGACGATCGGCGTGTCGGTGAACCCCGGGCACAGCGCGTTGATGCGGATGCCGTGCGCCTGCATCCCGGCGGCCGCGCCGCGGACGAAGCCGACGACCGCATGCTTCGTCGCCGTGTACATCGGGTCGAACGGCATGCCGGTGAGGCCGGCGAGCGACGCGGTGCAGACGATGGATCCGCCGTTCGGCATCAGTCTCCGCGCGCACTCGCGCGCGCCGTAGACGACGCCGAGGAGGTTCGCAGCGACGATGCGGTCGATCTCGACGTCCGGGAGCTCGGCCGGATCGGGGAACCCGATGCCGATGCCGGCGTTGAGGAACGCCGCGTCGAACTCGCCGTCGACCGCCGCCCAAGCGTCCGCGGAGCCGACGTCGAACTCGGGGAGGTCGAGCGCGACTGCGTCGCCGTGCGCGGCGACGATCGCCGACCCGATACCGCCCCGTCCACCCGTTACGAGCGCCGTCACGGGACGAGCACGACTTTGCCGACACTCGCGCGCGACTCGACGAGCGCGTGCGCGTCCTCGACCTGCGCGAGTGGGATCTCGGCGCCGACGACCGGCCGCAGCGCACCCGTCTGCCAGAGCGCGAGCAGCTCGCCGACCGCCTCACCGACCAGCTCGGGCTCGTGCCGCAGGAGCCGGCCGAGGTAGAAGCCCTGGACGCCGACGTTGCGACCGACGAGATTCGCGGGGCTGACGTCCGGCCACATCCCCGCCGCGAAGCCGATGGCGACGACGGTGCCGAGCGGACGCAGGTGCCCGATCGCCCGCGCGAACAGGTCGCCGCCGACCGGGTCGATGACCGCGTCGACACGAAGGTCCTCGGGCAGGTCGTCGTAGACGTAGGCCTCGGCGGCGCCGAGCTCGCGGCAGAGGTCGAGCTTCGCCGGCGAGCCGACCGCCGCAACGACGCGGACGCCGAGCGTCCGCGCGACCTGCACCGCGGCTGTGCCGACGCCGCCTGCCGCGGCGTGGACGAGCACGGACGCGCCCGGGCGGAGACGCATCTGCCGCGTCAGCGGGATGTACGCGGTCAAGAAGGTGAGGAGGAACGACGCCCCTTCGGCGAAGCTCGCATGGTCGGGAAGCGGCACGACCTGTGCGCGGTCGACCGCCGAGAGCTCGGCATAGCCACCGCTGCCGGGCGTGATCGCCATCACGCGCGTCCCGTCCTCGAGCTCGCCGGCAATCTCGCTGCCGAGCACGACCGGCAGCTCCGGCATCTGCGGATAGTGGCCGCGCCGGATGAGGACGTCGGCGAAGTTGACGCCCGCGGCGCGCACGCGCACGACGACGCGGCCCTCTCCCGCCGGGTCGGGAAGCTCGGCGAGCTCGAACGGCCCACCGACCTCGCGCAGGAGCGCCGCCTTCAACTGGACTTGACCGGCTCGTCCGCGAACTGCTCGCGGAGCGCGGTCTTGCGGAACTTGCCGACGCTCGTCTTCGGGATCTCGGCGATGAATTCGATGCGGTCGGGCAGCCACCACTTCGCGAACTGCGGCGCGAGGAAATCGCGCAGCTCGTCCGCGTTCGCCGACGCGCCCTCCTTCAGCACGACCGCGGCGAGCGGGCGCTCCGCCCACTTCTCGTCCGGGATCGCGATGACCGCGGCCTCGGCGACGGCGGGGTGGGCCATGATCGCGTTCTCGAGCTCGACCGACGAGATCCACTCGCCGCCCGACTTGATCACGTCCTTCGAGCGGTCCTTGATCTGGATGTAGCCGCGCGGATGGATCGACGCGATGTCGCCGGTCCGGAACCAGCCGTCATCCGTCCAGCGGTCAGCCTGCTCCGGCGTGTCGAAGTACCCGGACGCAACCCACGGGCCGCGCACCTCGAGCTCGCCCATCGACTCGCCGTCCCAGGGCAGCTCGTCGTCGCCGACGCGGATGCGGATCTCGACGAACGGCAGCGGCATGCCCGCCCACGACTCGATGTCGAAGCGCGTCTCCTCGTCGACGTCGGCAAGGTCGTGCGGCAGCGCCGCGGTCGAGGCGACCGGCGACGTCTCGGTCATGCCCCAGCCCTGGACGATCTTGATCCCGTGTCGCTGCTCGTACGCGGCGATCATCGCGCGCGGCACCGCCGAGCCGCCGACGAGCATCGCCTTCATCGCCGAGAGGTCCCATTTGCCGGGATTCGCGTCGAGCTGCTGGAGGATTCCCATCCAGATCGTCGGCACGCCGGCCGCCCATGCGACCTTCTCGACGGCCATCAGGTCGAGGAGGCTCTCGGGGTCGAGGTGCGGCCCCGGGTACACGAGCTTCGACCCGGTCATCGTCGCGACGTATGGATAGCCCCACGCATTCGCGTGGAACATCGGCACGACCGGAAGAATCGCGTCGTTGACGCCGATGCCGATGCCGAGCGGGTTGTTCGCGGCGACGCCGACTGAGTGCAGCACGGTCGAGCGATGCGAGTAGCAGACGCCCTTCGGCAGCCCCGTCGTGCCGCTCGTGTAGCACATCGCAGCGGCCTCGTTCTCGTCCAGCTCGGGGTCGCGCCACTCGTCCGGCGACGCCGTCGCGAGCAGATCCTCGTACGAGTCCTCGACGACGAACACGTGCTCGATCTTCGTCCGGTCCTTGAACTGCTCGAGGAGCGGCAGGAGCGAGCGGTCGACGATGACTGCGCGGTCGCCCGCATGGTCGGCGATGTAGGCGAGGTCGTTGGGGTGGAGCCGAAGGTTGAGCGTATGCAGGACGAGCCCGCCGCACGGGATGCCGAAGTACGCCTCGTGATGCTGATGGTGGTTCCAGCAGAGCGTGGCGACGCGGTCGCCGCGTTCGAGGCCGAGCTTCTGCAGCGCGACCGCGAGCTGTCTCGCGCGCGCCATCGTCTCGCCGTACGTCGTGCGGTGGAGGCTCTTGTCCGGCAGGCGCGTGACGATCTCGCCGCGCGCGAGGAGCGTCTCCGAGCGCCGCAGCAGATGCGGCAGCGTCAGCTGGAAGTCCATCATGAGGCCGTCCATCACGCGGTGACGGCGGCGCCGAGCAATGCATCGGCGATCTCGGCGCGCAACTCTGCCGGGCGCTTGCCGAAGCCCTCGAGCCACAGCGCGCGCTTGTAGAAGCGGTGCAGCGGGTGCTCCCAGGTGAAGCCGATGCCGCCGTGTACCTGGATCGACCGCTCGCATGCCGCCACCGCGGCCTCGGTCGCGAACGCCTTCGCAGCCGCCGCGGCGAGCGGCGCCTGCTCGTCGTCCTCGGCGACGCACCACGCCGCCCAGTAGACGAGCGAGCGTGCAAGCTCGACGTCCGCGTACGTGTTCGCGAGCTGGTGCGACACCGCCTGGTACACACCGATCTTCTTGCCGAACTGCTCACGCGTCTTCGCGTACTCGACGCCGAGCTCGAGCGCGCGCTGCGCGACGCCGAGGGCCTCTGCCGCCATGGCCGCACGCAGGCGCGGCGTCTCGGGTGAAGCGTTCGCGACGCGACGAACGGGCCGCGTCGGGTCGACGGTCTCGATGTCGCACTCGCCGTCGAACGCGAGACCGTTCGCTTCGGCCTGACCCGCGACATGTGCGAGATACGGGCCCGGATAGAGCGCGTACCCCAGCTCCTCGAGCAGCAGCGCCTCTTCGACGAACCCGAGCTCGGCCTCCGCGACGTCGAGCCAGCCGAGCTCGCCGAGCTCGGCCCAGCGATCGTCCTGCGGGGAGTCCCAGTCGCGGTCGAGCGGGTAGCGCTGCTCGAGCCAGGAACGCGCCTGGCCTCTCAGCTCGAGCTGGACGTCGTCGAACGCGAAATCCATCAGCGCGACCTCGGCAGGCCGAGCACGCGCTCGGCGACGATGTTGCGAAGGACCTCGGAGCTGCCGGCCTCGATCGTGTTGCCGCGGCTGCGGAGCTGCTGGTAGTGCCACCAGCCGTCGTCGAGGATCCCGTCGGGGCCGAGGAGCTCGCGCCCGAGCTTCGTCAGGCGCTGGTTCTGCTCCGACCAGCGCAGCTTGATCGCCGAGCCCTCCGGGCCGGGGATGCCTGTGCGCTGGTACGTGCCGAGCGAGCGGTAGTTCGTGTAGCGGAGCGCCTGGAGCTCGATCCACTCGGCCGCGATGCGCTCGCGCGCGCCGCGCTCGCCGTTGATGTGCTCGCGAGCGGTTTCGAGCAGGCGGCCGACGCCGACGTCGAGCGCGGCCGTGAGCGCGAATCCGAGCGTGCCGCGCTCGTGCAGGAGCGTCGTCATCGCCACCTGCCAGCCGTCGCCCTCGTCGCCGAGCCGGTTCGAGACCGGCACCTCGACGTCGGTAAAGAAGATCTCGTTGAACTCCGCCTCGCCGGTGATCTGCCGCAGCGGCCGCACCTCGACACCGGGCGCGTGCATGTCGACGACGAGATACGTGAGCCCCTTGTACCGTGGCGCCTCGGGATCGCTCTGCGTGACGAGGATGCAGAAGTCGGCGATGTGCGCGAACGACGACCACACCTTCTGGCCGTTCACGACGTAGACGTCGCCGCGCCGCTCGGAGCGCGTGCGCGCGGCCGCGAGGTCGGAGCCGGCGTCCGGCTCGGAGAAGCCCTGGCACCAGATCTCCTCCGCGGACAGGATCTTCGCCAGGTGTGCGTGCTTCTGCTCGTCGCTGCCGTGCGCCATGATCGTCGGGCCGGCCATCCCGAGCCCGATGACGCCGACGTGCGCAGGCGCCTGAGCGCGCGCCATCTCCTCGTAGAAGATCGCCTGGAAGCTGTACGGGGCGCCGGCGCCGCCGTACTCCTTCGGCCAGGTCAAGCCCGCGTAGCCGGCCTCGTACAGCTTGCGGCTCCACGCGCGGCCGAAGTCGTCGTCGAATCGCTGCGCGCCGCCGCGCCAGCCCCGGCGCTCGTCGGGGAGGTTCGCGTCGATCCAAGCGCGGAGCTCGCCGCGGAAGGCGGCCTCTTCCGGGTTGTCGTGCAGGTTCACGCCGCGAGACTAGCTCGCCGCGGGAGCGGGCACCAAGTCGGGCGTCCGGACGACCTCGCGGCGGCGGGCCGGGAGGAGGCTGACGACCGCCACGGTGACGGCGACACCGAGCCACTGCGACCAGCGCAGCGAGCTCGAGAAGACGTAGATGCCGACGAGGCTGGCGGTGACCGGGAAGGCCAGCTCCCCGAGCGCTGCGAGCAGGGCGGGCGTGCGCTGCAGCCCGTAGTAGTAGAGGAAGAGCGCGGCGACGCCGGTGACGAGGGCAAGGAGCGCGATGTAGAGGCTGTCATGCGTGCTCGACCAGGCGGCGGCGCCGACGATTGGGAGTGCGCATGCGCTCGCGACGAGACCGAAGGCGAAGCGCACGGTCGCGACGTGCTCGAAGGTCAGGCGCCGGGTCAGGTACCTGCCGAGGACCGTGCCCATCCCCCACAGCGCAGCGGCGCCGAGCGTCTCGGCGATCGGGGTCAAGCCGTGCGCGTGGGGTGCGAGCGGGTGCGGCAGCGCGATCAGCCAGATGCCGGCGAGCGCGGGAAGGAGGAACCAGGCGAAGCCGCGCCGGGGTTGCTCGCCGAGCACGAGCCATGCGCCCACGACGGCGATGAGCGGCTGCGACTTCTGCAGCACGATGACGGTGATGAAGTCGCCGTGGAAGAGCGCCTGAGTGAAGAGGATGGTCGCGGTCGCCGAGGCGCCGGCGCCGACGAGGACCCCGGCGAGCACGTAGCGCGGGCCGGCGCGCCAGAGCGCGACGAGGGCCGGTACGAGCAGCGTGACCGTGCATGCGACGAGCACGACGTGCTCGCCGAAGACGATCGTCGTCGCCGTCGTCGTGTGCGAGAGCGGCTTGCGGATGAGCCCGTCGAGCCCCCACATCATCGCGGCGATGCTCACGAGGACGACTCCGGGCACTTTGGCGATGCGCTGCATCATCGCTCGAAGCGTAGGAGATCCGATACGGGCTGCCGAGCGCGGATGAGCCGCGACGCGCCGTTCGCGACGAGCACCGCTGCCGGATTCGGCACGCCGTTGTACGTCGATGCCATCGCGAGCGTGTACGCACCCGTTGCCGGCACGGCGAGCAGGTCGCCGCGCCGAGGGTGCGGGAGCGCGATCGCGTCGATGAGGACGTCGCCCGACTCGCAGTGCTTTCCGGCGATGCGGAAGACGCCGTCGGGCAGCTCCTGCGCGCGGTTGGCGAGGAGCGCTTCGTAGCGCGCGCCGTAGAGCTGCGGCCGCGGGTTGTCGGACATGCCGCCGTCGACGGCGACGTATGCGACGCCGCCGGATTCCTTCACCACGCCGACGCGGTAGAGCGTGACGCCGGCGCGGCCGACAAGCGACCGGCCGGGCTCGAGCATGACCTGGACGTCCGGCAGCCGCTCGACGAGCGGCGGCACGAAGTCGGCGATCTCCGGGACATGCTCCTCGCGCGTGTACCTGATTCCGAGCCCGCCGCCGATGTCGAGCACGGACGGCTTCCACCCGAGCTGGTTCTCCGCACGTGCGCAGAACGCGACGAGGCGGTCGACGGCGACGAGGCTCTCCTCGACGCGGGCGAGCTGCGAGCCGACGTGGAAGTGCACGCCGGCGACGTCGATGCCGAGCCCGCGTGCCTCGTCGATCGCGGCGAGCGCCGCGTCTGGGGCGAGACCGAACTTCGACTCGTCGTGCGCGGTCTGAATCGACTGGTGCGTGACCGCCTCGACGCCCGGCGTCAGCCGGACGAGCGCTCGCCGCACACCGGCGGCCGCCGCCCGCGCCGGCTCGTCGGGCGCATCGAGCACGACGGTCGCGCCCGCCTCGGCGGCGGCGCGGAGCTCGTCGTCGGACTTGTTGTTCCCATGGAAGAGGATGCGGTCGCCGGCGATCCCGGCCTCCCGTGCGAACGCGAGCTCGCCGAGCGTCGAGACGTCGGCTCCCACGCCTTCCTCGGCGAGGATGCGAAGGATGGCGACGTTCGCGAAGGCCTTCGTCCCGTAGATCACGACTGCGCCGGGGGCTGCGTCGCTGTAGGCGCGCGCCTGGGCGCGGATCGTCTCCTCGCAGTACACGAGGAGCGGCGTCCCGTGCTCGTCCGCGAGACGGGAGGCCGGAACGCCGCCGAGCGTGAGCTCGCCGTCGCGGATGCCGGCGCTGCGCGGGAAGAGCTCGAGCACGGACTGAGTCTGCCTGTGGATCAACCGGCGCGAAGTCGGCGGCCGCGCGTCACCATCGCGGGGCGCGTGCGAAATAGGATGGCGCCCAGGTCGGTTGGGGGGAGGGAGTCGGGACCCGGTTTACACGCGCGTGTACCGTTAGATGCGCGAATCCCGCTTGGTTGCTACGATCCGAGCGATGCAGAGGCAGCTTCTTCGCTAGCGCAGGGACGACCGCGGCGACGCCGCGTCGAGTTCCCCCGGCCTCTCACATGAGAGGCTTTTTTGTCTCCGGAGGACGATGGACACCAGGTACCAGCCCGAACTGATCGAGCCGAAGTGGCAGCGCATCTGGGAGGAGGCGCGCGCCTTCAACGTGCCGAACCCGGAGCCGGGTGACCCCGGCGACGCGCCGCACTGGTACATGCTCGAGATGCTGCCGTACCCGTCGGCGAACGGCATTCACATGGGGCACGTCCTCAACTACACGATGGGGGACGTCGTAACGCACGTGCGGCGGCGCAGCGGCTCGAAGGTCGTCCGGCCGATGGGATGGGACTCGTTCGGCCTGCCGGCCGAGAACGCCGCGATCCGAGAGGGAGGGCATCCGCGCGAGATCACCGAGCGCAACATCACCACCATCCGCGCGCAGATGAAGCGCCTCGGCTGGGCAATCGACTGGGATCGCGAGGTCGCGGCGCACGACCCTGCCTTCTACCGGTGGACGCAGTGGCTGTTCCTGCGCTTCTACGAGCGCGGCCTTGCCTATCGCCGCGAGGCGCCCGTCAACTGGTGCCCGAACGACCAGACCGTCATCGCAGACGCGTACATCGTCGACGGACATTGCGAGCGCTGCGGCGCGCAGATCGAGTTCCGCAACATGACGCAATGGTTCTTCAAGACGACGGCGTTCGCGGACGAGCTGCTCGACTTCGACTTTCCGCCCGGCTCGATCGGCTGGCCCGAGCGCTCGATGACCGGCCAGCGCAACTGGATCGGCCGCTCCGAGGGCGCGGAGATCCTCTTCCGCGTCGACGAGCTCGACATCGACCTGCCCGTCTTCACGACGCGTCCGGACACGCTGTTCGGCGCGACGTTCTTCGTCCTCGCGCCCGAGCATCCGTTCGTCGAGAAGCACGCCACCGACGAGGCGAAGGAATACGCAAAGCATGCGGGCGCGAAGCGAACGGAGGAGCGCGCTGCCGAGACGGAGAAGACCGGCGTCTTCACCGGCCACTACGCAACGAACCCGGTCAACGGCGACAAGCTGCCGATCTGGGTGGCCGACTACGTGCTCATGGATTACGGAACGGGCGCGATCATGGCCGTTCCCGCGCACGACGAGCGAGACGCCGAGTTCGCGGCGGCCTTCGACCTGCCCGTCGTCCCGGTCATCGACGTGGACGGCAGGCTCGTCAACTCCGCGCAGTTCGACGGGACGCCCGCGGAGGACGCGAAGCGCGCGATCATCGAATGGCTCCACGAGCAAGGCCGGGGCGCACTCGCCGTCTCGTACCGACTGCGCGACTGGAGCTTCTCGCGCCAGCGGTACTGGGGGTCGCCGATTCCCATCGTCTACTGCGGCGACTGCGGCGTCGTCCCCGTCCCGGACGACGAGCTGCCGGTCCTGCTGCCCGACATCGACGACTATCAGCCGAAAGGCAAGGCGCCACTCGCGTCCAACGAGGAGTGGATCAACGTCACGTGCCCGACATGCGGCGGTCCTGCGCGCCGCGAGGCCGACACGATGGACACGTTCGTCGACTCGTCGTGGTACTTCATGCGCTACGTCGACCCGCACAACGACCGCGCGCCGTTCGACAAGCACGTCGTCGACTACTGGCTGCCGGTCGACTTCTACATCGGCGGCATCGACCATCTGAACGGCCATCTGCTCTATTCGCGCTTCTTCGTCAAAGCGCTGAACGACATGGGGATGCTGAGTTTTCGCGAGCCGTTCGCGGGGCTCTTCCACCAGGGCTGGGTGCAGATGGGCGGGACGAAGATGTCGAAGACGAAGGGCAACGTCATGGGGCCTGACGAGCTCGTCGCCGAATACGGCGCCGATGCAGTGCGGCTCTACATCCTCTTCATGGGCCCCTCCGACCAGGACATGGAATGGAACGAGGCGGGGATCGAGGGGATCGTCCGCTTCCTACGCCGCCTATGGCGCGCCGTCCACGACGTCGCCGAGCGCGCGCCGGCCGGAGGGTCCGGCGACTCGCCGCTCGCACGCACGGCGCATCGCACGATCGCGAAGGTGACCGACGACGTCCTTCGCCGCATCCAGTTCCATACGCCGATCTCGGCGATGATGGAACTGCTCAACGCGCTGAGCGACGATCCCACCGGCGACGACGCGCGCTTCGCGGCCGAGACGCTCGTGTCGCTCGTCCAACCGTATGCGCCGCACATCGCCGAGGAGCTGTGGTCGGTGCTCGGTCACGAGCGCTTGTGGGAGCAGCCGTGGCCGGAGGCGGATCCCGCTGCGCTCGAGGAGGACACGTTCGAGCTCGTCGTGCAGGTGAACGGCAAGGTCCGCGACCGGTTCGAGGTCTCGGTCGCCCTGAGCGAGGACGAGCTCGTCCAGCGCGCGCTCGCCTCCGAACGTGTGCAGGCGCACGTGAACGGTGCGACCGTCCGGAAGACGATCGTCGTGCCGCGCAAGCTCGTGAACTTCGTCGTCGGCTGAGAGCCGTCACGCTCTCGTAACGGTTGCGCCGCGACGATCGTGGCGTGGAGCCTCGTCGTCTGCTCGTCGCCGGTGTGGCCGCCGCAGTGGCGATCGTCCTGCTGCTGCACGTCTTGCACCGCGGGCACGCGCACGCCGCGATCCCGGTTCTGCGGACGGCGACGCACGCGCGCGCGCCGTCTGCGGCTGCACAGCTCGTCGTCGACGTCGCGGGCGCCGTTCGCCGCCCCGGCCTGTACCACCTCGCGACCGGCACGAGGATCGCCGACGCGGTGGCCGCCGCGGGCGGCGCTACCCAACGCGCCGACGTGACGCTCGTGAACCTCGCCGCGCCGCTCGCCGACGGCGAGCAGGTGCTCGTCCCCGTCCGCGGAGGAGTTGCGGCAACGGGAGGTGCGCCCTCGACCACTGCGCCGCTCGACCTGAACACCGCGACCGCCGAGCAGCTCGACGCCCTTCCCGGCGTCGGGCCGGCGACGGCGCAGAAGATCATCGACTACCGGCAGGAGCACGGTCCGTTCCGCAGCATCGACGAGCTCGAGGCGGTGCCGGGTATCGGCCCGTCGAAGCTCGCGC
The DNA here is from genome assembly GCA_036496165.1 of Gaiellaceae bacterium. Lineage (GTDB taxonomy): Bacteria > Actinomycetota > Thermoleophilia > Gaiellales > Gaiellaceae > Palsa-739. Next base: position 16,617 of record DASXLN010000229.1, read on the forward strand.
AGCTGCAGGGGCTCGTGATCCCCTGATCCGTCCGACCGCGAACGCGCTCGCGCTATGCGCGGGGCTCGCCCTGTCGAACCTCGTCGGATTCTCGCCGCTGCCGGCTGCGGCCGCCCTCGCCTGCGCCCGCGCGCCGTGCGGATTCGTCGTGGCCGGCTGGTGGTGGGGGAGCCGCCGGTTGCACGCACTCGATCGCAGCGTCCTCCTCCCGCGGGTCGGGACCGCCGAGCGGGCGCTCGTGGTCACCGAGGAGCCGCCGCGCGTCGGCCGCTTCGACGTGCGCGCCCGCGCACTCGTCATCCGCTGGGGAGACATGCTCCCGCACGAGCCCGTGCTGCTGCAGCTCGGCGCGGGCCGCGCCCCGGCGCAGGGCTCGCGGATCTCGCTCGTCGGCATCCTGCGTCTCCCGCACGGGCCGAGTCACGGCTTCGACGAAGCGGCGTGGCTTCATCGCCAAGGGGTGCACGTCGTGCTGCGCGCAAAGGAGTGGCACGTCGTCGGGCGCCGCGGCGGGCTCGCCAGCGTCGGCGATCGCCTGCAGGAGTGGCTCGACGCCGACTCGGCGTACGGCCTGCACGGGGAGCGGCGCGCA
>DASXLN010000230.1:0-2401 GCA_036496165.1 Gaiellaceae bacterium
CGCCCGGCTGCGCATCCGCGGTCGCGTGCGCGACCGCGCGCACGAGATCCTCGTCGCGCGCATACGTGCGGCCGGCGGCATCGAGCGCAGCCGCGAGCTCGTCGCTCGCGGCGCCGACGAGGTGGACGGCGCGGACGTTCACGGGGAGCTCCTGCGCGAACGGGCCGAAGTCCTCGCCCTTGAGCGAGCCGCCGAGGATGAGGCGCAGAGGCGCGTCGTACGCTGCGGCACCGTGGCGCGCAGCGGCGGTGTTCGTCGCCTTCGAGTCGTTGACGTACCGCACGCCGTTCAGCTCGCGCACGAGCTCGAGCCGGTGCGGCACGCCGGCGAACGTCCGCAGGGCTTCCGCGATCGCGTCGTCGGGGAGACCCGCGGCACGCGCGGCCGCAGTAGCCGCGGCCGCGTTCGCGCGGTTGTGTGCACCGGGCATGCGCGGCTCCGCCGGAAGCGGGTCGTCCGCGGAGAAGTCGTCCGGGCCGATCCTCATCGCCGCGCGCTCGAAGATGCGGAGCTTCGCCGCGCGATAGTCCTCGAACGTCCCGTGCCGGTCGAGATGGTCGGGCTCGAGGTTGAGGAGGACGGCGATCTCGCACGCGAGCGTCTCGACGTCCTCGAGCTGGAAGCTCGAGAGCTCACAGACGATCCACGTCCCCTCGCCGACGGTGAGCGCGACCTCGCTCAGCGGCACGTGCTCGTTGCCGGCGAGCACGGCGTCGACGCCGGCGGCGGCGAACATCGCACCGAGCAGGCGGACGGTCGTCGTCTTCCCTTTCGTCCCGGTGACCCCGAGGACGGGGTTGCCCGGCAAGAGGCGCCAGCCGAGCTCGATCTCGCTCCAGACGGGAATGCCGAGTTCGGCCGCGCGCGCGGCAACCGGCGACTCCCGCGGCACGCCCGGGCTCTTCACGACCACGTCGACTCCCTCCAACACCGCAGCGTCCTCCGTTCCGAGACGGAGTTCGACGCCGGTCCCGGCGAGCCTGCCGGGGTCGGCGTCCGCGGAGCGGTCGGTGACGATCACCTCCACCCCGCGGGCCGCGAGGGCGAGCGCGGCCGCCTCGCCGGTCACGGCGAGCCCGAGCACGAGCGCACGGCCTGGAAGGTCGCCCATCCGGGCGTACTTCGCCCCCGGACCGGCGGATCCTCGACTAGCGAAGAACCCGGGCCACCTCGGCGTCGCCGGCGTCCCCGCCGATGACGCGGTCGACGCTCGCGTCCGGCAGCGGCAGCACGGGCAGCTCCCCGAGGAGGTAGTCGAGCCGCGGGTCGGCGAGCTCCGCGAGCAGGCGCTCGAGCTCGTCCACCGACGGCTCGAGGATGACGATCTCGTCGAAGCCCTCGAACGACGCGAGTGACTCCCGCGCGGCAGCCGCGCCGAGCACGCACACGACGCCGCTCACTTCTGGTGGAAGTAGTAGCGGTAGAAGAGCGCGAAGCCGGCGGAGCAGAAGATGCCACCGACGATCCAGAAGCGGACCATGATCTTCGTGTCCGACCACGCCTTCATCTCGAAGTGGTGATGGATCGGCGCCATCAGGAAGACGCGTCGCCCGAGGTACTTGAACGACGCCACCTGGATGATCACCGAGAGCGCCTCGATGACGAAGACGCCGCCGATGAACAGCAGCAGAACCTCGGTCTTGGTCATGATCGCGAACGTCGCGAGCGCGCCGCCGAGCGCCATCGAGCCGGTGTCGCCCATGAACACCTCGGCCGGGAACGCGTTGTACCAGAGGAACCCGACCATCCCGCCGATGAGCGCCGCGCCGATGATCGCGAGATCGAGCTTCGTCAGGTTGCGGTGCGCGGGGTTCGCGCTCGAGCGGACATACGACACCACCATCATCGCCATGAACGTGAAGACGGCGATGATCCCCGTTCCCGCCGCGAGCCCGTCGACGCCGTCGGCGAGGTTCGTCCCGTTCGACGCGCCCGCGATGACGAGGAAGAGGAACGGGTACCAGGCCCACGACAGCGGCACCGAGACGTCGGCGATCGGGATGTAGACGTCGGTGCTCAGGTGCAGATGCCGTGCGACGATCGCGACGACGACCGTCACCACCGCGAGCAGCAGGAGCTTCCAGCGCCCGCGCAGGCCGAGCGAGCGGCGGTGCGTCAGCTTCGTGAAGTCGTCGAGGAACCCGATCGCGCCGCACGCGAGCGTCGCGAACAGGACGGTCAGCGACTGCAGCCGGAAATGCGACACGGGCAGGAACCCGACAGTGGCCGCGAAGAGGATGAGCAGGCCGCCCATCGTCGGCGTCCCTTGCTTCGCGAAGTGATGCTCGGGGCCGTCCTCGCGGATGTGCTGGCCGAACTCGTTCCGGCGCAGGAACTCGATGAAGCGCGGGCCGATGACGATCGAGACGATGAGCGCGACGAGCGCGGCGACGAGGACTCG
>DASXLN010000231.1:0-6007 GCA_036496165.1 Gaiellaceae bacterium
CGCTACGGCGTCGAGAAGACGTACGTCGCCGACGTCGAAGGCGAGCCGACCGACGAGACCCTGCGCGCACTCGGCGACGGCATCGAGCTCGACGACGGACGCAGCGCGCCGGCCCGCGTCCGCCGCCTCGCGCCGGACACGGTCGAGCTGACGATCCACGAGGGACGCAACCGCCAGGTCCGCCGCATGCTCGAGGCAGTGGGCCACCCGGTAACCCACCTGCACCGCTCGACGTACGCGGGACTGACCCTGGAAGGGCTCGAGCCCGGCGCATGGCGCGAGCTCGAGCCCTCCGAGGTCGAGGAACTACGACGCGGCTAGCTGATCCGCGCGGCGCAGCAGCTCTTTCACGTTCGCGAGCCCACTCTGCACCTGGCCGTTGCTCGGCGACTTGCCGGCCGCGGCGTCGTTCAGCGTCTTCTTGATCTTGGCGACTGCCGTATCCCGGTCATCCGCCAGCTGCTGGAGCGTCGCCTGCTCCGTCGCGTATGCGCTGTCGTCGGAGCTCGAGCCGGACGCGAGCGCCTTCGTATCGGCGATGAGCGTGTCCGTTCCGAACTGTCCGACACTCGACTCGATCTGGTCGTAGCCGGTCGCGAGCTGCCCGGTCGCGGCGAGTGCCGGCGGCACCGTCGCGAGCGCCTGGGTGATCACGTGGCCGTCGGACTGGTAGTCGTCAGACAGGCCCGCGAGGTACAGCATCGTCGGCCGGATGTCGGTCTCCTCGACCCACGTTCCGACCGTGCTCGCCTGAGGGACGGTCTTCGTCGACTCGGGGTCGGTCACCTGATTCCCGTTCTGCGGCTGCGGCCCGTCGACGCCGCCGACCTTCACGCCCTTGCCGGCGATGCCGACCCACGTGACGTCGACGTTCGGGCTGTAGTAGCCGTGGTCGTAGGCGAAACCGCTGTTGATGCTGACGTTCGCCCCCGAAGTCGAGAAGAAGTAATCGGGCTTCGGGAACAGCGTGTACGTCGGGAACCGCAACGGATCGACCGTCTTCATGTGCAGCACGCGCTGTTCGAGCGCGCCCGCCTGATAGTCGGTGATCTTCTCGTTTGCCACGCCCGAGTACGGGTCGAGCGGATTCGTCATCGCCGCCGTATCTCGTTCGAGCTGGCGGACGGCTGGATCGTTCGCAGGCGGGTTGCCCCGCACGTAGATCGACGCGCCCTGCGGCTCGATGTCGAACGGCGTGGTTGCACTCGCCGTCGTGGAGAGCAGGCCCTTGATGTTGGCCTGGAGCTCACCGATCGTGCCGGTGGGGTACGAGCATGGCGTCGTGACGCCGTCGCAGCCCGCCGGAGTGGGCTGCACGCCCGCGCGGCTGGCGTTCGCACCCGCGAACTGGTCGTTCTCCTCCGAGCTGATCACGAACAGTGTGTTCGCCGGCGTGATCCCGTCCGACTGGAGGCGCTGGAAGAACGTGTTGAACGCAGCGTCGTAGTGCTGGGCATTCGACACGTAGCAGTTGTCACCGGGGCCGACCGGCTTGCCGGTGCTCGCCGAGTTCGCGGTGGTCGTGCACCCGGTCCGCGTGTCCGACTTCTTCTCGTGCAGGTCGGAGATGTACCCGTAGGTGACCGGGACGCCTGCCTCCTGCATGTCGGCCAGCACGGCGAGGCTCTGCGTCGCCGTCGGGCTGAAGCCGGTGAAGCCCGGCCCGCCGCCGAACGCCTCGGTCAGGGTGTTGCCGTTCTCGTCCACGAGGTTGCCGTTCGCGTCAGTGACGCGATAGCCGTTGTGGAAGTAGTTCGGGCCGTGACCGATCACCGGCGCGATGTACTTCGCACCGAAGACGCCTTGATAGCCGTTGTAGCCGCCCGGCTCCGTCGGAAGCTGATCCGCCACGGGCCTCGGCGACGACGAGCAGGTCGTGTCGCCCTGGGCGCAGTGGATCGCCTCACCGAGGTACTGCGCGACCTCGGCGTCCTTGAACGAGTTGCTGTCGTTGGCGGTCTGCGTCGCCTCGGCGGAGCTTGCGCCGAATACCGTCGGGACGTCGACGGACGCGTTCTCGAGCACCATGTTGGCGGTCGAGAAGTCGCCGACCGTGCACCCCGCGCGTGTGAACGGCACCCACGGCGCCGGCGTGACGCCGCCACCGGCGTACGCCATCGACGGAGTGTTGTCGACAGTGCTCGGCACGGGAACACTCGGCTTGGTGTCGATGATCGGCGAGGTCCAGTACGTGAAAGACGTCGCCGGGTCGGTCGTTCCGTCGGGGTTGTAGACCTTGTACGAGTTCGTCAGCGGCTGTCCGTGACGATCGCCGTACAGGCCGGTGTAGATCGAGAGACTGTCATCGGCCGTGTGCGCGATCAGCGGTGTGTGCGAGTTCGAAAACACGGTGCCGTACGTCTTCAAGAAGTTGAGCAGGTGCGGCATCTGCTCGAGGTCTGACGGCACGTTCGGGTTGTCGCGCGAGAAATGGACGTTGTCGAAGACGATGTTGATCACGTGCTGCACGCCGTTGCCGAGTTGGCACGACGTGGTGGTGGTCGCCGAGGTACGCGCGGTGCCCGCGAATGCGGATACGACCGCAGCGGCGACTGCTGCTGCCACAACAAAGGCAGCTTTCTTCATGCTCTCCTCCCCCTGATCGTTTTGCGGATGACTTGCCGCAGGAGAGCCTCAACCCAGCCGCAGCTCAGATGGGCGGCGAGGCGGTATCGCGGAGGTTACAAAACCGCTACAGCCCGCGCGGACGCGCGGCGCCGAAGAAGCGGCCCGCCTCGGGCTTCGCAAAGCCCATGCGGTCGTACATCTGCTCGAGTGTCGGTTCACTCGTTCGCCGGGCCTTCTCCGCTCCGACCGCGAGAAGATGTTGCAACTCACGCTCGTCTGCGCGCAGCTGCTCGAAACGCTCGCGGATGGGGGAGAGAAGCTCGACAACCGATTCTCCGACGGCCTCTTTGAACTCGCCGTAGCCCGCGTTTTCGAAACGTGTCTGCAGCGCGTCGATCGGCTCACCGGCGGCGACGCTCATGATTTCCAGCAGGTTCGACACGCCCGGCTTCTCCGCCGGGTCGTAGCGGACCTCGCGGCCCGAGTCGGTCACCGCAGACTTGAACTTCTTCCGGATCGCGTCCGGCGAGTCCGTGACGTACACCGCGCCCATCTCGGAGGAGAGCGTCGTCGACATCTTGTTCGTCGGCTCCTGCAGGTCCATGATCCGCCCACCGACCTCGGGGAACTTTCCCTCGGGTACGCGGAACGTCTCGCCGTAGCGGTAGTTGAAGCGCTCGGCGATGTCGCGCGCGAGCTCGAGGTGTTGCCGCTGGTCGTCGCCGATCGGCACGAGGTCGGTCTGGTACAGGAGGATGTCCCCCGCCATCAGCACGGGATACGTGAACAGGGCGGCGGACACGAACTCGTGCCGGTCGGACTTCTCCTTGAACTGCGTCATGCGGCCCAACTGGCCGTAGCTCGTGACAGCCGAGAGCAGCCACGCCGCCTCCGCGTGGGCGGTTACGTGGCTCTGGCAGAAAACAGTCGACTTGTCCTCGTCGAGGCCGATGGCGAAGAGCATCGCCGCCAGGTCGAGCGTCGAGCTCCGGAGCTCGGCCGGGTCGTACTCGACCGAGATCGAGTGCAGGTCGACGATGCAGAAGAAGGCGTCGTGCGACTCCTGCGTCTGGACGTACTGGCGGAAACCGCCGCTGTAGTTGCCCAGGGTCTTGCGGCCCGTGGGCTGGATACCGGAGAAGACGCGTGGGCGCTCGTCGGCCATGACGGGTGATTCTGCCTAAGCTGTCTCCATGGCCGTGACCGGTGCGCCCGAGCTCCTCATCGTCATGGGAGCGAACGCGTCCCCCGAACAGGTGGACGACGTCGTCGCGCGCCTCGAGGAGGCGGGCTGCGGCGCGGTCGTGACGCCCGGCCGCGAGGCGACCGTCATCGGCGCCATCGGCGAACGTGAGCTCCTGGCCGCGCTTCCGCTCGAGGGGTACGCCGGCGTCGAGCAGGTGCTCCCGATCCTCAAGCCGTACAAGCTCGTCTCGCGCGAGCTCTCGCCCGACCCGACCGTGATCGAGGCGCGCGGCCGCCGGATCGGCGACGGCTACTTCGGCTTCATCGCCGGCCCGTGCAGCGTGGAGACGCGCGAGCAGACACTCGAGACCGCGCGCGCCGTCGCCGCCGCCGGCGTGACGATGCTCCGCGGCGGCGCCTTCAAGCCGCGCACGTCGCCGTACGCGTTCCAGGGCCTCGGCGAGGAGGCGCTCGAGATCCTCAAGGAAGCGCGCGACGAGACCGGGCTCCCGATCGTCACCGAGCTGATGGATCCCCGCCACGTCGAGCAAGTGGTCGAGACGACCGACGTCATCCAGATCGGCGCGCGCAACATGGCGAACTTCTCGCTCCTCGCCGAAGTCGGCCGCGCGCGCAAGCCCGTCCTGCTGAAGCGCGGCCTCTCGGCGACGGTCGAGGACCTGCTGATGGCGGCGGAGTACATCGTCAAGGAGGGGAACTCGGAGGTGATCCTCTGCGAGCGCGGGATCAAGACCTTCGAGACGTCGACGCGCTTCACGCTCGACATCGGCGCCATCCCCGTCCTGAAGATGGAGACGCACCTGCCGGTGATCGTCGACCCGTCGCACCCCGCCGGCCGCCGCGACCTGGTCCTGCCGCTCGCGCGTGCCGCCGTCGCCGCCGGCGCGGACGGGATCATCGTCGAGACGCATCCGCGCCCCGAGGAGGCGCTCTCCGACGGGCCGCAGCAGATTCCGACCGCCGACTTCCCCGATTTCGCGGCAGAGATCCGCGCGCTCGTGTCCCTCATGGGACGCACGATCGGGTAGCAGTGCGCATCGAGCCAGCTTCGGCCGTCGTCGGCCACGTCGCCGTGCCCGGGGACAAGTCGATCTCGCATCGCGCGGTGTTGCTCGGGGCAATCGCCGAGGGCGACACGCACGTGCGCGGCTTCGGCCGCGCCGGCGACACGCAGGCATCGGTGCGCGCAATGCGCGCACTCGGGATCGAGATCGAGGACATCGCGGACGACGAGTTGCTCATCCACGGCGGCGAACTGCGATCAGGATCGGTCGACTGCGAGAACGCGGGGACGCTCATGCGCCTGCTGATGGGAATGCTCGCCGGGCGCGAGGGCCGTTTCGAGCTGACCGGCGACGAGTCGCTGTCGTCGCGGCCGATGGAGCGGGTCGCCGATCCCCTGCGACGCATGGGCGCACGCATCGACACGACCGACGGCCATGCGCCGCTCTCGATCGAGGGCACGCAGCTCCTCGCGATCGACTACGAGCTGCCGGTCGCGAGCGCGCAGGTGAAGTCGGCGATCCTCCTCGCGGGGCTGACGGCGGAAGGGGAGACCACCGTCGTCGAGCCGACACCGACGCGCGACCACACCGAGCTCATGCTCGAGGCGGGCGGCGCGAAGGTCACGCGGCGGCAGACGTCCGTCAGCGTCCAGGCGTCGGCACTTCGTCTCGGCGAGGTCGACGTCCCCGGGGACTTCTCCTCGGCGGCGCCGCTGATCGTCGCGGCGACGATGCTCCCCGGCTCGCAGCTCCGCATCCACGGCGTCAACCTCAACCCGACGCGCACCGGCCTGCTCGGCGTGCTCGAGCGGATGGGCGCGCGCGTGGCGGTGTTCAACCGGCGGCAGCTCGCGGGCGAGCCGGCCGGCGACCTCGAGATCCGCAGCGCCGAGCTGACGGCGACGGCGATCGGCCCCGACGAGGTGCCGCTGCTGATCGACGAGCTGCCGCTGTTCGCCCTGCTCGCGGCGCGGGCGCGTGGCGAAAGTGTCGTGCGCGGCGCGCAGGAGCTGCGCACGAAGGAATCGGACCGAATCGAAAGCGTGACAATTGCGCTGAAGGCACTGGGAATCCGGATCACGGCGAGTCACGATGGCTTCGGGGTGAGGGGGATTGCCACCCGCCCTAAGGGTGGGGGTATGGAAAGTGCCGGCGACCATCGCCTCGCCATGCTCGGCGCCGTCGCGGGCCTCGTTTCGCGGGAAGGCGTCACGATCGGGGACGCCGAG
>DASXLN010000232.1:0-5400 GCA_036496165.1 Gaiellaceae bacterium
GTTGACGACGTAGGTGTCGAGGCCGGCGCCGCCGTCGAGCGTCAGGAGTGCGCCGATCCCGTTCGTCGTGCTCGGGTTGGCGAGGTCGCCGTTGACGGTGATCGTGTCGTTCCCGGCCTGGCCGTTCACGAAGGTCGGGCCCGCGATCGTCTCGACGTCGACGGAGTCGTCGCCGGGCCCGCCGTTCACGGTCGTCGGCCCGGTGATCGTCGAGAGGATCGTGAACGTGTCGTTGCCCGAACCGAGCGTGACGCTCAGCTGCTCGAAGTTCGCATAGGAGATGCCGGCCGTGCCGAGGCCGGTGATGTCGGTCGAGGTGAGGCTGCCCGTCTGGCCGACGCCGTCACCCGTGTCGCTGACCGTCAGCGCGTCCGTCCCGCCCTGGCCGTCGACGACGAGATGCCCGGCGAGACCGGAGAGCACCCCGAGGTCGGAAGAGACGGTGACCGCGTCGGAGCCCGCGCCGGTCGAGAGCATCGTCGAGGTCGACGTCGACTTGACCGTGAACGTGTCGTTGTGCGAACCGAGCGTGATGTTGAGCTGCTCGAGGTTCGAATAGGTGATGCCGCCCGTCCCGAGACCCGTGATGTCGGTCGAGGTGAGGGCGCCGGTCTGGCCGGAGGCGTCGCCGGCGTCGCTGACGTTCAGCGTGTCCGTGCCGCCCTGGCCGTCGACCACGAGGTGCCCGGCGATGCCGGAGAGCGTCGCAAGGTCGGAGAAGACATTGATGGTGTCGGAGCCCGGCCCGGCGCGAATCGTCGTCACTGCCTGGAGATACGTGCTGACGACCGCAAGCGTGTCGGAGTTCTGGCCGAGCTGGAGGTTAACGACCTCGAAGCCGGCGTAGCTGATGCCGGCGGTGCCGAAGCCGGTGAAGCTCGACGAGCTGAGGCGGCCGCTGCCGGCGGCGGCGTCGCCGAAGTCGCTGATGTTCAGGATGTCGCCGGTGCCGCCCTGGCCGTCGATCGTGAGGCCGCCGAGGAGCCCGCTGAGCGTGCCGGTGTTCGCGGCCGCGTTGGAGGAGACGTCGACGGTGTCGTTGCCGCCGCCGGTGTTGAGCACCGTCTGCGTCGACGTGCTCTGCACCGCGAACTCGGTGCCGTCCGAGCCGAGCGCGATCGAGACGAGGCCCTGCGCGGAGTACGTGATGCCGGCGCCGAGCCCGAGCCCGGAGATCGTGCTCGCAGTCAGCGTTCCGTTCCCGCCGCCGACCGCCTCGCCGGTCTCGTCGAGGTAGAGCGAATCGTTCCCCGGGTCGCCGACGACGGTGACCGCGCCCTGCACGCCGTTCACGTTCCCGCCCGTGTCGACCCCGCGCGGCGTCAGGGCGGCATGGCTGCCGATCTCGACGACGTTGGCCCCTGATCCTTCGTTCACGATCACGGTGCCGTTCGTCGCGAGGATCGCGACCCAGTTCGCGCCCGTTCCCTCGTTCACGGTGAGTGTGCTGCCGGTGTTCGTCGAGTGGACGGTGACCGTGTCGTTGCCGTTGCCGCCGTTGAGGATGACGGCGCCGCTGAGGCTGGAGAGGTCGACGGTGTCGTTCCCGCCGCCGAACGCGAGCGTGGTCGAGCCAGTGATCGTCGAGGTGACGGCGAACGTGTAGACGCCGGAGCCGAGGGAGAGCGTGAGAGAGCCGATCCCCGAGTACCCGACGCCGCCGGCGCCGAGCCCGAGCCCGGAGATGAGCGAGGACGAGAGCGTCCCGCTCCGCGTAAGCGTGTCGCCGCGGCCGTCGACCTGCAGCGTGTCCCCGGTGTGTCCGTTGACGGTCAGCGTGCCCTGGACCCCGCTGATGAGGCTGCTGCCCGGGATCGGGGTCCGGTTGGGGCCCGACGTGAACTGGAGGGCGCCGACGGCGACCGTGTTGCCACTGCCGGTGCTGCCGGCGTTCACGATCGTCGGCCCGCTCGTGCTCTGGACGACCACCGTGTTGTTGCTGACGCCGGCGTTCAGCGTCGTCGTGATCCCCGACGCCGTCGAGACGATCGAGAACGTGTTGTTGCTCCCACCGAGTGAGACGGTGAGCGCCGCGATGTTGCTCATGTTGATCTGAGCCTCGGCGCCGAGGCCGAGACCGATCAGCTGGGTGCCCGACAGCGAGCCGCTGAGATGGCCGGACGCCGCGGTGTCGCTGATGATGAGCGTGTCGACGCCGCCGCCGTTGATCGTCACGGGGCCTTGGATCTGCGTGAGGTCGTTTCCGACGGTGACCGTGCCGGCGTTGCTGCCGGGCGCGGCGGAGACCGTGTAGATCGTCTGGCCGGTCGTCGACGCCACTGTGAACGTGGCCGCGCCCGTCCCGAGCGTGATGTTGAGCTGCAGGATGTTCGAATAGGTGAGGCCGTTCGTGTTGAGGCCCGTGAGCTGGGTCGAGGTCAGGGTCCCGCTCCGGCTGGAGGTGTCGCCCGCGTCGCTGACGTTGACCACGTCGTTCTGGCCGGCGACGCCGTTGACGGTGACCGCAGTGGTGAGCGCCGGGGTGGTGACGACGTTGAGCGTGTCGCTGCCGGGGGTGAGGAAGAGGTCGAGGCTGCCGAAGCCGCCGTACGTGATGCCGGACGTGTTGAAGCCGGTGAGCTGCGTCGAGCTCAGTGTCCCGGTCCCGGTGCCGAGGTTCGTGAGATAGAGCGTCGCCGAGCCCACGCCGTTCACCGTCAGCGGGTTCGGCCCGCCGTCGACGACGATCAGCGAGTTCGCCCCGCCGGTCCCGGGGAGGCCGTTGAGGTTCGTGCCGCGGCCGACGACTGTCGCGTTGCCCGCGCCCCTGACGGTCACCGGCAGGACCATGCCCGCGTCGAGGATCAGCGCGTCGTGGCCGGCGCCGAAGTCGCCCGTGATCGACGACACGCCGCTGAACGTCTGGTTCGTGCCGAAGGCAGTCACCTTGACCGCACCCGGACCGGTGCTGCTGATCTCGTACGTCTCGTCCGTAACGGTCGGACTGACGTTCCGCAGGCTGCCGCGGGAGCCGACGTTCAGCGTCAGGACCCCGCCGGACAGGGTCGCAAGGGTGGGCGGCGTCACGACGTTCGCCAGCGAGCCCGGGAGCGAGAAGGTCGCAATCGGGATGCTGAAGCTCTTGGACACGTCCTTGATGAGCGTGTTGACCCATCCGTAGACGAGGCTCACGACGTCGTTGCACAAGTCGTCGAACGGCCACGGCGCCCAGCTGCAGACCGTCGATGCCACGCTGCCGACGACGCCCCAGACCTGCTCGAGGAAGTCGCCGATGCCGCTGGCGTTCAGGTACAGGGTGACCGACTGGCCGAGATTGCCTGACACCGAGCCGGAGATCGAGACGCTGCCGAGGCTGACCCCGAGAACCGTGGCGCCGAGCCCGCCGCCGACGCTGAACGAGAACGCACTCACACCGTCGAAGGAGGCGTAGATGTCACCGAAGCCGCGGACGCAGCCGACGCCGCTGCAGTCGCCGAGGTCGATCTCACCGTGGAGGTGCAGGTCGAACTTGCCTGTGGAGTAGATGTCGCCGGTCGCGCTGAGCGAGAGCAGGCTGCCGAGCGAAGCCGACACCGACACGTTCGGCACCGACCAGGCGCCGTTCGACACGACGAACTGGAAGGAGCCGTTGAGCGAGAGGATCGAGAGGACCGAGACGCTCCCGGTCAGGTTCAGCTGGAAGTAGTGGTTCCCGCCCTGCGTGTTGATGTCGAGCGTCCCGCTCAGGTTGGCGTCGAAGATGCTGAGCAGGTTGAGGTCGAACGCGATCCCGATGTGGGCGTAGACGCCGCTCGACTCGATGTCGAGGAAGCCGGTCGCGGAGAAGTTGATCGGCCCCAGCGTGAAGCTCAACTGGGCAGCGAGCTGGAAGCCGCTACCGGAGATCTCGATCGCACCGACGCCCGTCGCGGTTGCGAAGTTGAGGAAGTTGAACGACCCCGACATGACGACGACGAGGTACGAGCTCGGCGAGGTGTTGTAGGTCAGAGTCCCGGTCGCCTGCCCGAGCAGGATCGAGACGTCGGTCAGGGTCGGGTTCGGCGTCGTGAAGATCTTCGGCGCCGCGCCGTTGACCGTGTAACAGGTCATCGTGTTGTCGGCGCAGGTGACGAGGCGAGCCTCGAGGAAGGACGCGAGCGTCGCGTCCGCGCCGCTGTTCGCGTGCTGCTGGATGACCGCGAGCAGCCGGTTCGGGATCTCGATCGTCTGATTTGCGCTCGTCGTGTTGAGGATCACGCGCGCGTTCACCGTCAGGCCGAGATCGCTGATGCCGAGCGACGCGTTCACGTCGACGTCGGCGGCGAGGCCCTGCCCGTTCAGGATGAAGACGCCGAGCGCGGTGATGCTCAGGAGCGGGCTGCCGCTCCCGATGTCGGGACCGACGGTCAGCGCGCCGGCGCCGAAGACCTTGAGGCTGGAGGAGTCAGCCTGGAGCGAGAAGACGCCGGCGAGCGAGAAGACGCTGGCGACGCCGAGGGTTCCGCCGACGTTGACGTTGACGGTGAAGCCGGTGAACCCGAGGACGACGGGATGGAGCGGATCGCCGGTGTTGACGGCAAAGCCCGGCCCGTGCGGGTTCGTGGTCGCGTTGAACGGGAAGCTGGCGGCGAAGTTGATTGCCGTGCCGCCGTTGAGCAGCCCGATGCCGAGGTCGAGGTCGACCTGGGCGGTGCCGGCGAGCGTGACCCCCGGGATGCCGACGAGGTGGACCGCCGGAATGTCGAGGTGCGCGCCGATGTAGACCTGCGGGCTCGCCGTGTCGAAGCCGAAGAAGAGGCCGAGGCTGGCGTTGTCGATCGACAGGCCGTGCGCGCCGGAGTTCGTGTCACCGGCCGCGTCGGTGATGTACGGGCCGTTGTACCCGACGAACCCGCTTACGTTGGCGGCGCCGACGGTCATCGTCGAAAGCGTCACGTGGTTGCTGTTCTGCAGGGTCACCGTCTGCTGCGGCCCGAGCGCGAACGCGATGCTGCCCTGCACGTCGAGGACGCCGAAGAGATTCAGCTGGATCCACGACGAGCTCGCCGCGATGAGCGGCGTGGAGTAGTCGAGGTTCACCGTGATCGGGTTGCCGCCCCCGTCGACCGCGCCGGTCGGCACCTGGTAGCCGCCGCCAGGCAGTGCGGAGAAGTTGATCACCGGCAAGACCGGCAAGCCTTCGAGCGTCGGGCTCGACATGTTGATCTCGACGTCGATGTTCTCCGCCGTCGCGGTGAGACCGGGGACGCCGACGAAGGCGATGTTGCTCGCGCTCGCCTTCAGCGCGATGTAACGGATCGGGTCACCCGGAAGGGTCGGCGTCCCGAGGAAGAGGCCGAACGTCAGGTTGTCGATGACGAGGCCGACCGCGTTGTGGTTGATCTCGCTGGAGACGATCTGGCCGGTCGTCGGGTTCCGGTCGGGGATCCCGTCCGGATTCGTCGCGTTCCAGTACGGCCC
>DASXLN010000233.1:0-4769 GCA_036496165.1 Gaiellaceae bacterium
GAAGAGAAACGGATCCTGAAGGACGACGGCGAGCTGTCGCCGGTACGAGCGCAGCTTCACCGTTCGCAGATCGACGCCGTCCACGCGAACGGCGCCCGCATCCGGGTCGTAGAAGCGGCCGACGAGCCGGGCGAGTGTCGACTTCCCGTGGCCGGACTCGCCGACGAGGGCGAGGCAGCCGCCGGCCGGGATGTGGATCGAGATGCCGCGCAGCACCGGGTCGGCGCCGTATGCAAAGACGACGTCGTCGATGTCGAGGTCGCCCTCGATGCGTGGCAGCACGTGTGCGTCCGCGCGGTCGCGCACCTCCGGCTCCTCGTCGAGGATGGACGCGATCTTCACCATTGCAGCCGCCCCCGACTGCAGCTGGCCGTACACGTCGGAGAGCTCCTGCAGCGTCTGGAAGACGAGCTGGAGGAGGTAGAGCGCGGTGATGAGCGTCCCGATCGTGAGCGTGTGGTGCGCGAGCAGCTTCTCGCCGGCGAAGAGGACGGCGGCGGTCGCGATCACGCCGAGCAGCTCGATCGACGGGAAGAAGATCGAGAAGATCTTCTGCGTGTAGATCGACTGCACCTTGTTCGCCGCGTTCAGCTCGTCGAATTGAGCCTGGAACGCGCGCTCGCGGTTGAACGCCTGCACGACAGCCATGCCGGACACCGACTCGGCGATCTGCGCGGTGACGGCGGCGATGCGGTTGCGCGTCTCGACGAGCGCGACGTGCGACACGTGCGTGAACCAGCGCGTGAGCAGGAGCGCGGGCGGGAGGATCGCGAAGACGACGAGGCCGAGGCGCCAGTCGGCGATGAGGAGCGCGGCGATCGCGGACGGCAGGAGCACGACGTTGGAGACGAGCGTCGGCATCCCCTGCGAGAGGACGTCGCTCACCGCGTCGACGTCGCTCGTCAGCCGGGCGATGATCCAGCCCGCCTTCTGCTGGGAGAAGTACCGCAGTGAGAGGCCGGTGAGATGATCGAACAGATCGCGACGCAGGCCGAGCACCATCCGCTGGCCGATGCCGGCGAGGCCGCGGATGAGGATCGCCTGCAGCACCCAGCCGACGGCGGCGACGACGAGATAGATCGCGACGACGATCGTCAGGTGGTGCGTGTTGCGCGCGCGGATGCCGTTGTCGATCGCATCGCGGACGAGGAGCCAGCCGCCCGTCTGGCAGGCGGCGTTGCCGGTCGCGACGAGGATCATCACGGCCGCACGCAGCTTGAGCCCCTCGAGGTACTTCCCGAGGCTCCTCACGCGGCGACCTCCTCGCCGAAGAGCGCGGCGAACGGGCCGTCGGCGCGCAGGAGGTCGGCCGGGCGTCCCGACTCGACGATGCGGCCGTCGGCGAGCACGACCGCCCGGTCGGCGATCTCGACAGTCGAGAGGCGCTGCGTCGCGACGAGGACGGTCCGGCCGGCGAGCGCGGGGCGGAGGCGAAGCACGAGCCGCCGCTCGGTGAGCGTGTCGACGCTCGAGAGCGGGTCGTCGAGCACGACGACCCGCGCGCCCGTCGCGAGCGCTCGGGCGAGGGCGACCCGCTGCCGCTGGCCGCCGGAGAGGTTGACGCCCCGCTCCCCGATGAGCGTGTCGTAGCCGTTCGGGAGCTCGTCGACGAACGCGTCGACGCCGGCGGCCACGCACGCGGCGAGCACCTCGTCCCAGTCCGCGTCCTCGCGGCCGGCAGTGAGGTTCTCGCGCAGCTGCACGGAGAAGAGCACGGGCCGCTGCGTCACGAGCGCGACCGAGGCCCGCAGCTCGGCGATCGGGACGTCGCGCGTATCGACGCCGCCGACGAGCACGCGTCCGCCGGTCGGGTCGTAGAAGCGCGGCAGGAGGTTGAGGAGCGAGGTCTTTCCGCTCCCGGTCGGTCCGCAGACGGCGACGATCTCGCCCGCCTCGACGACGAGGTCGAGGTCGCGGAGGACGTCGGTCTCGCCGCCGTACGCGAACCGCACCGACTCGAACCGCACGGGCAGCGGCCCCGGCGGCAGCGGCCTCGGCGACGCGGGCTCCGGCAGCGGGTCGATTCCCTCGAGCCAGGCGAAGCTGCGCCCGGCGGAGGCGAGCGCGCGCTGCGCGAGGTTCGTGATCCACCCGAGCGCCTCGAGGGGCCATACGAGCTGGAGCAGCAGCGTCTCGAAGAGGACGAACTGGCCGATCGAGAGGTGGCCGCCGATCACCTGCCTGCCGCCGAAGTAGACGACCGCCGCGATCGAGAGCGACGGCAGGTAGTAGAGGCCGGGAAGATGGCGGGCCTCGACGCCCGCCTGACGAAGCACGGTGTCGCGAACGGCCTCCGCCTTGCCGCCGAAGCGGTCGCGCACGTCGTCCTCGCGGCCGAACGCCTGCACCATCTCGATGCCGACGACCGCCTCGTCCGCGGCCTCCGTGACGTCGCCCTTCCGTTCCTGTACCTGCCGCGAAAGGGGGGACACGAGACGCGCGAAGCGGAGGGCGAGCACCGTGATCGGCGGCATCGCGATCGCGGTGTACAGCGCGAGGCGGGCATCGACGACGACGAGGACGATCCCCGCGCCGACGATCATCATCACGCTCTGGATGCCCTGGATGAGCCCCCACCCGATGAAGTACCGGATCGGGTAGAGGTCGTTCGTCGCGCGCGAGAGAACCTGCCCCGTCGCGTGGCGGTCGTAGAACGCGCGCGGATAGCGCAGGTACGCGCCGTACAGGAGCTCGCGCATGCGCGCCTCGATGCGGATGCCGATGCGCGCCGTCGCGTAGCGCCGGAAGAAGTTGACGGCGAACCGGACCGAGCCGAGCGCGAGGATGACCAGCAGGTACGGCCAGAGCCGCTGCGTGTGCCGGACGACTGCGTGGTCGATCGCCTCCTGGAGCAGCACGGGGATCGCCGTCGAGATGAGCGTGTAGGCGAGCGCGAAGGTCAGGCCGATTGCGCCCAGGCGGCGCTCGGCCCACCAGAGGCGGAGGAGGCGGCGAAACGTCGGCAGCAGGCCGAGGTCCGGCGGATCGACGAGGTTCGGATGCATGGCGAGGCGCCGGGGCGCCCTGCCGCCACGGCTCCTTCGAGCCTAACTAACCGGCGTCGGCGCGTGTGAAGGCGGCGAGCCCTTCGGCGAAGCCGAGGGCGGGCATCGACATCGTGTCGCCGCGGAGCTCGGCTTCGCGCTGCTCGAGCGCAGCCTCGCGCGCGGCGAGCGCCGCCTCCCGCTCGTCGAGCTCGCGCTGGCGCACGTTCGCGGCCGGCCGTCGCGGCGGTGTGCGCCGCCGCTCCTCGAGCTCGATGCGCTGCGCGGCGAGCTCCTTCTCGACGGCGCGGATCTGCTGCTCGCGCTCCTCGAGTCGTTCGCGCTCGGCGGCGGCGAGCCGGCGCTCGGCCTCGGCCTCCGCGCGTGCCCGGCGTGCGGTTTCGAGCTCCTCCGTGAGGCCGGTCGTCGCGACGCGCCGCTCGAGCTCGGCGAGCCGATGCTCGCGCTGGGCGATCGCGGTCGCGCGCTCTCGCAGCGCCGCCTTCATCGCCTCGACCTCCTCGCGCACCTCGTCGTATGCCGCCTCGCGGCGCGAGGCGAGGTCACGGGCGAGCCTGCGAACCTCCTCGATCTCCATGTGGCAAAACTTACACCTCGCAAACACATAGATTCGCCCGGCGCCGGGAAACCTCCGCTTGTCTCACTCACGACAAGGGGGAAGGCACGATGCGCTTCAGACGAATCATCGCTCTCGCTTGCGCGGCGGCCGTGCCGACGTTGATCGTCGCGGCCACCTCGCTCGGCGGCTCGACGGCCGCGCCGTCGAACACCTCGCTTCCGTCGATCTCGGGCTCCGCTCGGGACGGCTCGCTCCTGACCGCGTCGCACGGCAGCTGGACTGGCTCCCCGACGAGCTATGCGTACCAGTGGCTTCGCTGCGACGCGCAGGCAGGCAACTGCGCTTCGATCGCCGGCGCGACGAGCAACACGTACACGCTCACGACCGCCGACGTCGGCCACCGCGTGCGCGTACAGGTAACGGCGACGAACGCGAGCGGCTCCGGCAACGCGACCTCCCGCCCGACCGCGGTCGTCCAGGCGACCGGGGCGGCCCCGAAGAACACCTCCCCGCCGACGATCTCGGGCGCGACGCAGGAAGGCAGCACGCTCACAGTCAATCCGGGCTCGTGGAGCGGCAACCCCGCGCCGAGCTTCTCGTATCAGTGGGAGCGCTGCACCGGCACCGGCGGCGGCTGCGCCGCGATCTCCGGCGCGACCAACACGACGTACGCGGCGACCTCCGCCGACGTTTCGCACACGCTCCTCGCGCAGGTGACGGCGAAGAACGCCAACGGCTCGAGCACGGCGAACACGGCCGAGACCGACCTCATCGCCCCGGCCAAGTCGGCCCAGGGCGGCGCGGCGATCACCGTTGCGCAGGTGAGCCTGCCGAACCGGCTCGTGATCGACGGCGTGAAGTTCTCGCCGAGCCCGGCCACGAGCCGCAGCGTCATCACTGCCCGGTTCCACGTGTCGGACACGCGCGGGTTCTCGATCTCGGGTGCCCTCGTGTACGCCATCGGCCTGCCGTACGGCTGGGTCTTCGGCTCGGCCGAGCAGCCGACCGACTCGACGGGTTGGGCGACCATCCAGATCCGGCCGACGCGGAATCTGCCGCTCCGGCGCGGTGACCTCGTGATCTTCGTCCGCGCCCGCAAGCCGGGCGACAACCTGCTCGCCGGCGTGTCCACGCGCCGCCTCGTGCAGGAGCCGCTCGGGTAGTTGTCAGAAGCGGCGACGTTTCGGGCCACGTGGCGGCGGGTA
>DASXLN010000234.1:0-8477 GCA_036496165.1 Gaiellaceae bacterium
CATGGGTTGCCGAAACTTGCGGGTCTCGCTCCGGTCATGCTGCTCGCAGGCTGCGGCTCGCAGACCGACATGCTGCGCCCGGGGGGGCCGGGCGCCCGCGACGTCGCGAGCCTGTGGTGGTGGATGCTCGGGGGCTGCACCTTCGGGCTCGCCTTCGTCACGGCCCTGCTCATCGCCGCGTGGTTCAAGCGCCGGACGATGGGTCCCGGCCGCGAGCCCGAAGAGCGCGCCGGCTGGATCGTCGTCCTCACGCTCGGCGTCGGCGTAATGGTCGCGGGGCTCGTCGCCCTCTTCATCGTCTCGGACGTCTTCGTCATCCGCGGCACGGAGGCGCCCGCAGCGACGAGCACCTCAATGACCGTGCGCGCCGTCGGCCACCTCTGGTTCTGGGAGTTCGACTACCCCGGCACGAAGGCGGTGACCGCCGACGAGCTGCACATTCCGGCGCGCACGCCGGTCCTCGTGCAGGTGCGGAGCGCAGACGTCATCCACAGCTTCTGGGTGCCGGAGCTGAACCGGAAGATCGACGCGATCCCCGGACAGGACAACGCCGTCGAGCTGTACGCCGACCATCCGGGCACCTACCGCGGCGAGTGCAACCAGTACTGCGGGCTCCAGCACGCGCACATGGGCTTCATCGTCGTCGCCGACCCGCCCGCTGTGTTCCGCAGGTGGCTCGCGCGCGAGGCGAAGCCCGCCCGTGCGACTGCTTCCGCGGGCGAGCGCGTCTTCATGCAGGGGCCGTGCTCGAGCTGCCACACGATTCGCGGGACGCCCGCGCACGCCGACGTCGGCCCCGACCTGACGCATCTCGCGTCCCGCACAACCCTCGCCGGCGTCACAGTTGCGAACACGCCGGGCGAGCTGGCGCGCTGGGTCACCGACGCGCAGTCGATCAAGCCGGGCAACCAGATGCCCGACATCGCGCTCGACCGAGCGAAGCTGCGCGCGCTCGTCGCCTACCTGGAGACGCTGAAGTAGTGGCCACGATCGAGCTCGCCCCCGAGCAGGTCGTCGCACGTCTCGAGCGCCAGTGGCAGCCGAAGCCTGGGCTGCTCGGCTGGCTGACGACGACCGACCACAAGCGGATCGGGATTCTCTACTTCTGGACGACGCTGCTGCTCTTCGGCGCCGGCGGCACCGAGGCGATGTTCATGCGCACGCAGCTGATGCAGCCGAACGGGCACGTGCTCGGGCCGGCCGAGTACGACCAGGTCTTCACCCTCCACGGGATCACGATGATCTTCTTCTTCATCATCCCGATGACGACGGGGGCGTTCGGGAACTACCTCGTGCCGCTCATGATCGGCGCGCGCGACATGGCATTCCCGCGCATGAATGCGCTGAGCTACTGGGTCTTCCTCGCGTCCGGCCTGTTCCTCTACATCGGCTTCGCGTCGAAGAACGGCCCGGTCGGCGCCTGGTTCGGCTTCACGCCGTTGACGACGCGCCCGTTCGACCCGTCGCGCGGCAGCGACTTCTATGCGCTCTCGCTCATCTTCAACGGGCTCTCGTCGACGCTGACGTCGGCGAACCTCATCGTGACGATGCTCAAGCTGCGGGCGCCGGGGATGTCGTTCAACCGGCTGCCGACGTTCTGCTACGCGTTCCTCGCCGCGTCGTTCGGGCTCCTCTTCGCGCTACCGGCGCTCTCCGCCGACTGCATCTTCCTCTTCCTCGATCGCAACCTCGGGACGCACTTCTTCGACGTCGCCCATGGCGGGTCGAATCTCCTGTGGCAGCACCTCTTCTGGTTCTTCGGCCACCCGGAGGTGTACATCCTCATCGTCCCCGCATTCGGGATCGCGACGGCAATCATTCCCGCCTTCACGCAGCGGAAGATCGTCGCGTACCCGCTCGTCGCGATCGCCGAGATCCTCGTCGTCTTCATCGGCTTCGGCGTGTGGGCGCACCACATGTTCGTCACCGGCATCCCGACGGTGAGCCTCGTGTTCTTCGCCGCGGCGACCGCGATGGTCGTCATCCCGTCTGCGATCCAGGTCTTCGCGTGGTGCATGTCGCTCATCACCGGCATGCCGCGCTTCAAGACGCCGTTGCTCTTCATCGCCGGCTTCATCTTCATGTTCGTGAACGGCGGGCTCACCGGGATCATGGTCGTCGGGATCCCGTTCGACCAGCAGGTGCACGACACGTACTTCATCATCGCGCACTTCCACTACATCATCTTCGGCGCCGCCGTTTTCCCGATTTTCGGCGGCATGTACTACTGGTTCCCGAAGCTCACCGGCAAGCTCTACTTCGAGCGGCCCGGGCAGATCAGCTTCTGGATCATCTTCGCCGGGACGAACCTCCTGTTCTTCCCGATGTACATCGTCGGCCTGCTCGGGATGCCGCGGCAGATCTACACGTACCCGTCCGGCATGGGATGGGACTGGTACAACGCCGCCGAGACCGCAGGCGCGTACCTGACGGCGATCGGCATCGTCGTCCTCTTCGCCAATCTCGTCGCGAGCTGGTTCCGCGGGCCTCCGGCCGGGCCCGACCCGTGGCAGGCGCCGACGCTCGAATGGGCGACGACCTCGCCGCCGCCGGAGTACAACTTCGCCGTCATCCCGCGCGTCACGAGCGCGTACCCGAACTGGGACGACGACCCAGGCCGCGGGGAGCTGGTGCTGGACGAGGGGCACCAGCAACCGGTCTCGACGCTCGTCGACGGCCGCTTCGAGGACGCGGCCGACATGCCGCACTCGTCGCCGTGGCCGCCGATCCTCGCGCTCTTCCTCGCGCTCCTCTTCGGCTCGCTCGTGCTGAACAAGTTCAGCGCTGCCGGAATCTGCGCCGCGCTCTGCGCCCTGACGCTCATCGCCTGGCACTGGGACGAGCATCGCTCGGGGCCGGCGGTCGCGCTGCTCGGGATGTCGATGGTGATCGCGAGCGAAGCGACGCTCATGGGCTGCTTCATCGCGACGTTCTGGTACCTGCGCCTCCGCGTCGCGCACTGGCCGCCGCACGGGATCCCGGAGCCGCGCGTCGTCGTCCCGCTCCTGCTCGCCGGTCTCCTGCTCGCGACAAGCGCGCCGATGCATCTCGCCGCACGCGCCGTTCGCGCCGGCCGCCTATCCGTCGCCCGCGGCTTCCTGCTCGCCGCGCTCGTCGTGCAGGCCGGGTACTTCGCGTACGAGGTGAACGACTACCGCGACCAGCTGCACGCGTTCGACCTCACGCACAACGCGTACTCGTCCGTCTACTACGTGCTGCTCGGCGCGGACCACGGCCACGTGCTGGTCGGCATCCTGCTGACCGCATGGCTCCTGCTCCGCCTGCGCGAGCGGACGGCGCTCGGCATCGCCTGGTACTGGCATTTCGTCAACGTCATCACCGTCCTCGTCGTCGGGAGCATCGCGGCGGTGAACGTCACGTGAGCCGCGCACGTGCCCTTTCGCTCTTCCAGTGGGTCGGCTTCTTCGTCGCGCCGGCGGCATGGTTCGCCCAGCACGTGATCGGCCAGGCGATCGCGCAGGCGAGCTGCAGCGCGGCGAACACGTCCTGGGGTGTCTCCGACCGCTCGTGGCAGGTCGCGCTCCTGGCCGCGGCCGGGACGCTCATCCTCCTCTCCGAGGCGGCAGCGGTGGCGGCATTCCGCAGCACGGACGCGAGCTACGAGAGCCCGCCGCCGCAGGGGCGCGTGAAGCTCATCGCGATCGCGGCGATGACGACGAACCTCATCTATCTCGTCATCGTCCTCCTCGACGGGGTCGTGTCCATCGTCGACGCGGGATGCCGTCAGTCGTGAGACGCGAGATCGCCCTCTCGCTCGCCGTCGCCGCTCTTGCAGGGCAGGGCAAGTCGCTGTACGGCCAGTACTGCGTCTCGTGCCACGGCGCGAACGGCAGCGGCGTCGCGCACGGACGCACGATCGGGGCCGCGCCGCAGCGGGTCCAGGAGCAGCAGAACGGCGTCGGGCCGTCGCTCCGCGGCGTCGGCGCGCTCGCGGCCGACTTCTACCTCCGCACGGGCTACATGCCGCTCCACCGCGTCGGCGACCAGCCGCGCCGCACGCGCGTCGTCCTCGACGACGCGCAGATCCGTGCGCTCGTCGCGTACGTCGCATCGCTCGGCAACGGCCCGCCGATCCCGAGCCCGCACCCGGAGCGAGGGAGCCTCGCGACCGGGTTGCACCTGTTCACCGACCACTGCGCCGGCTGTCATCAGGTCGTCGCGCAGGGCGGGGTGGTTACGGGCGCGTTGCCGCCGCCGCTCGTCGACGCGACCGACGTGCAGATCGCCGAGGCGGTGCGCATCGGCCCGTACGTCATGCCGTCGTTCTCGACGAAGACGATCACGAACCGGCAGCTGGACTCGATCGTCCGCTACGTCGACTGGGTGAAGCATCCCGACAACCGCGGCGGCTGGGCGATCGGCGACGTCGGCCCGGTGCCGGAGGGCCTCGTCACGTGGTTCCTCGCCGCCGCACTGCTCGTCGCGCTCTGCATGGTCGTGGGGAAGAGGCTCCGGCGTGCGTAAGTACCTCGCTGCCGCGCTCGTGCTGCTCCTCGGCCGCGGACGAGCGGCCAAGCCCGAACGCGTGGTGCCGGAGCAGCCGGCGAATCCCGGTGCCGAGGCCGCGGCCGTCGTGTTGCTGTTCCTCGCCGCGCTCTTCGCGATCGGCTTCATCGTCGTCTACGCCGTCGACTCGCTCCCGGCGCACACGCAGCTGCTCGGCGTCGCGCTCGGGCTCAGCCTCCTCTGCATCGCGGCGGCGCTGATCGTCGTCGCGAAGCGGCTCGTCGTCACGGAGGAGATCGTCGAGCCGTACCCGCCGGTGGAGCATCCGGGCGAGCAAGAGCTGATCGTGCAGACGGTCGAGGAATCGGGCGACGGGCTTTCCCGGCGCGGGTTGTTCAAGCTCGGCCTCGGCGCCGCCGGAGGCACGCTCGGGCTCGCGGCGCTGACGCCGGCGCTCTCGTTCGGGCCGCTCTTCCAGACGAAGTACTTCCGCGGCACGCCGTGGCGGAAGGGAACGCGCCTCGTCGACGAGCGCTCGCGTCCGTACCGCGCATCCGACATCGAGACGAACGACTTCTACACGGCGTTCCCGGAGCGGACGACCGCCGCCGCGCGCGAAGACCTCGGCGCGGCGATCGTGCTCGTACGGCTGCCCAAGAGCCTCCTGCAGCTGCCGCCGGAGCTCGAGGGCTACGACGCCGACGGGATCGTCGCCTACTCGAAGATCTGCACGCACGCGGGCTGCGCCATCTCGATGTACCGCGCGCCGCTCTTCCAGCCGGACGAGCCGCGTCCCGCGCTCGTCTGCCCGTGCCACTACTCGACGTTCGACCCGACCGACGGCGGCAACGTGCTCTTCGGCCCGGCGGGGCGCCGGCTGCCGATGCTGCCGCTCTCGATCGACTCGAAGGGCTACCTGCGGGCGAAGGGCAACTTCGACGACGAGGTCGGCCCGACGTGGTGGGGCACGCACGTCTGGAGGCCGAGCCCGTGATCCGCCGCACCGTCCGCTGGATCGACACGCGCACGGCAACCGCCCCGCTCGTGCGCAAGACGCTGCGCTACCTCTTCCCGGACCACTGGTCGTTCCTCCTCGGCGAGGTCGCGCTGTACGCGTTCATCGTGCTCGTCGCGACGGGCATCTACCTGACGTTCTTCTTCGTCGACTCGACGCGCGAGGTCGTCTACCACGGGCCGTACCTGCCGCTGCAGGGCGAGCACATGAGCGAGGCGTACCGCTCCGTGCTGAACATCTCGACGACCGTGAAGGCGGGGCTCCTCATCCGCCAGACGCACCACTGGGCGGCGAACGTCTTCATCGCCGCGATCGTCCTCCATCTCTTCCGCATCTTCTTCACCGGCGCATACCGCAAGCCGCGTGGGCTCATCTACGCGATCGGCGTGACCATGCTCATGCTCACGCTGCTCGAGGCGTACCTGGGCTATTCGCTCGTCGACGACCTCCTCTCCGGCATGGGGCTCGTGATCGGATACTCGGTCGGCCTCTCGCTGCCGTTCGTCGGCGCGAACCTCATGTCGTGGCTCTTCCACGGGCCGTTCCCGGGGCAGGGCGTCTTCTGGCCGCGGATGTACATCGCGCACGTCTTGCTCTTCCCGATCATCATCGGGACGCTGCTGACGGTGCACGTCCTGCTCGTGGCGATGCGCCATCACACGCAGTTCAAGCAGACGTCGTCGGAGACGGAGCATGCGGTGCGCGGCGTGCCGACGTACCCGGGCCAGACGCCGCGGTCGCTCGGACTCCTGTTCGGGACGGCGGGGATCCTCTTCCTCCTCGGAGGACTCGTGCAGATCAACCCGATCTGGCTCTGGGGCCCGTACCACACCTACGTCTCCACGAACGGCGCGCAGCCCGACTGGTATCTCGGCTGGCTCATCGGCGCGCTGCGGCTCGTGCCCGGCTTCGACCTCGTCATCGGGAAGTACACGCTCGTCCCGAACCCGTTCTGGGGCGGTGCAGCGTTCCCGCTCGTCGTCTTCGGCTTTCTCTATCTGTGGCCGTCGATCGAGCGGAAGCTGACGGGCGACACCGCGTTCCACAATCTCGTCGAGCGGCCGCGCGACAATCCGCTCCGCACGGCGGTCGGCGTCGGCATGGTCACCTGGGTGCTCCTCGTCTTCATCGCGGGCTCGTCCGACCGTGTGTACGTGTGGCTCAACATCTCTTACACGTCGCAGATCGACGTCTACCGCGTCCTCGTCTTCGTGCTGCCCCTCGTCGCCGCTGCAATCGCGCACCGCGTGTGCGAGGAGCTGGTCGCGGGAGAGAAGGTCGAGGCCGACCAGCATGCCGCGGAGGCCGAAGCGCGGCTGGCACGCACATGAGGGATCTCTTCGTGCGCGAGCTCCGGACGATGCTCGGCGTCGAGCTGCGCCTCGAGGAGGACGCTCACGTCGCCAACCTGCGGCGCGTCTTCACGCTGATCGGCGAGCCCGACGTCGAGCGAGAACCGCCACCGCTGCCCGTGGTGGAAGGCGGGGGCGAAATCGCGAAGCTCGCCGCCGCCGTCCGGACGGAGCATCTCGAGGTCGGCGCCTACGTGTTCCTCGTGCACGCCGCGGAGGCGCTCGAGGTCGACCCGGAGGCGGTGCGCCTCCTGCGGCTGAACATGGAGCAGGACGCCTACGCGGCCGAGCAGGCCGAGCACGCGCTCGTGCAGCTCCTCGCGGAGTCGGTCACGGCGCCCCGATGACGCCGACCTTGTAGCCCTTCCGCTTCAGGTCGGTGGTCGCCTTCGTCGCCGCCTTCAGCTGTGGCGACTTCTCGATCGACGTGATGACCGACGCGGCCGCGGTCGGGTTCTTCTTCACCTGCTCGAGACCGGACTGGATCCGCCTGAGCCCGGTGACGATGGCGGCGTTGTCCGCGACTGCATCTGATGGCGCCTTGAGCGACGCGATCTCGTTGGCCGCCTGCTGCACGATCGCCTCGGTCCGGTCGATGCGCGTCGCGACCTGGGCCAGCGTCGTCGGCGGGTTCTTGACGAGCTTCGTGATCGAGGCCTGCACCTGCGCACCGTCGACCTGCAGCTTCTGCTCGTACGCGGTTTTCGACAGCCGGCTACTGCCGCCACAGCCGGCGAGCACCACGACCGCGACGATGA
Organism: Gaiellaceae bacterium; assembly: GCA_036496165.1. Classification (GTDB taxonomy): domain Bacteria; phylum Actinomycetota; class Thermoleophilia; order Gaiellales; family Gaiellaceae; genus Palsa-739. The sequence continues at coordinate 7,593 of DASXLN010000234.1, forward strand.
ACAACGCCAGACGCTTCATCGAGTGCGTAGCCTACCCGCGTGCAGGAGGCGACACCGAGCTGGGGCGTCGACCCCGTCCCCGAACGACTGCACGTCCTCAGCGGGCTCGACTCGACGCTTCTGTGGGGGAACCTCTCGGTCTCGCTGCTCGTCATCGTCATCGGCGCGCTGCTCGTTCCCGCGCTCTCCCTCCGCGATGCACTGCTTGCGATCCTCGCCGGCGCCGTCGCCGGGAACGTCCTCCTCGCCGTCGCGGCGCTCATCGGCGCCGATGCGCGCGTGCCGGGGATGGTCCTCCTGCGCGCGCCGCTCGGGCGCAGTGGCTCGTACCTGCCGACGGGCCTGAACGTGGCGCAGAACGTCGGCTGGTCGACGTTCGAGCTGATCATCATCGCCACCGCCGCGGGGGCGCTCTCGCAGCATCTCTTCCACTGGCAGGGGAAGTGGCTCTGGACGCTCGTGTTCGGCGCGCTCGCCTGGGGGCTCGGGATGCTCGGGCCGATCGGGTTCGTGCGCCGCTACCTGCGCAAGTTCGCGTCGTGGGCGCTCCTGTTCTCGATGGCCTACCTGACGTACTGGGCGATCTCGAAGTCGCACCTGCACGCGTTCTGGGCGGCGCCGGGCAAGGGCGGCTTCCCGTCGTTCGGCCAAGCGGTCGACCTCGTCATCGGGAGCGTCGTGTCGTGGACGCCGCTCGCGGCCGACTACACGCGCTTCGCGCGCACGCGTCGCGGCGCGGCGCTCGGCGCGGGCATCGGCTACTTCGTGCCGACGCTGTGGTGCATCGGCCTCGGCGTCCTCATCGTGCTGTCGCGTGGCGTCGCCGACGCGCAGGCATTGCCGGCGGCCGTGGCAGCCGCAGGCGGGATCGCGTTCGTCGCGCTT